>DIVO01000076.1 GCA_002428285.1 Patescibacteria group bacterium UBA6130
AAACAAGAGTTTGATTTTCACAGAACCAATGGAAAACAGCACCCTTTGCTTGAAAGTTATGGCGTTGATGCCAGACCTGTTGAGCATGAGAAGTTAAACGAGTGGAGAGATAATTTTAAAGGAGTAAGGTTTTTGCATGAAAAAACTAATTTTATTGTTTTTGGAGCTATTGACGATTTATGGATAAATTCCAAAGATGAATATGTTGTAGTTGACTATAAATCAACAAGTAAAAATGAAAAGATTACTGAGTTAGATAAAGATTGGCAGGATGGCTACAAAAGGCAAATGGAAGTATATCAGTGGCTACTTAGAAAAAATGGCTATAAAGTTTCTGACACCGGCTATTTTGTTTATTGCAATGGCATTACCGATAAAAAAGCTTTCGATGCAAAGCTAGAATTTGAAGTTACCTTAATTGCCTATAATGGAAATGATAGTTGGGTTGATCAGGTTTTAATCGATGCGTGGGAGTGCTTACAGCAAGATGTTATTCCCGACTGTTCAGAAGATTGTGATTATTGCGCTTACACTCGATCAATTAAAGATGCGGAGTTACTGTTAAAATGAATAATCCATGAATACACAAATCAAATGTCCTCATTGCAAAAAAGTTTTTAAAGTTGATGAGGCAGGGTTTGCCGATATTCTTAAGCAAGTTCGTGATCAAGTGTTTGATAAAGAACTGCACGAACGGCTAGAAATTGCTGAAAAAGAAAAAGAGAATGCAGTCAAATTAGCCGAATCGAATCTCAAAAATACTTTGCAGGAAGAGCTAACAAAAAAAGATAAAGAGTTGGCAGAGTTGAGAGCCGAAAATGATCGTAATCTTGCGGAGAAATTGGCAAAGAAAGAGTCTGAACTTGCTGAAATAAAGTCAAAACTTGAAAAAGCAGATGTCGAGAAAAAACTCAGTGTTACTGAGGCAGTAAAAAATATTGAAAAAGAACGCGACGCTTTGGCTGGAGAGTTAAAAAGCAAAGAGACTGAAAAACAACTACTCGAAAAGTCTTTGCAAGAAAAACACGTCTCTGAACTTAAAACTAAAGATGACATCATTAAGATGAAAGATGAAGCAATTGAGCGTTATAAAGACATGAAGCTAAAATTAAGTACTAAAATGGTTGGTGAGACTCTGGAACAACATTGCGAGATTGAATTTAACAAACTTCGTGCGACTGCTTTTCAGAAAGCTTTTTTTGAAAAAGACAACGATTCAATGTTTGGAAGCAAAGGTGATTATATCTATCGAGAATCTGATGATATGGGTAACGAAATTATTTCAATCATGTTTGAGATGAAAAATGAAGGCGATGAGACTGCCACGAAAAAACGAAATGAAGATTTTTTACGCGAACTGGACAAAGATCGGACCGAAAAGAAGTGTGAATACGCTGTGCTTGTTTCACTGTTGGAAGCGGAAAATGAGCTGTACAACTCTGGTATTGTCGATGTCTCTCATAGATATCCGAAAACGTATGTTATCCGCCCACAATTTTTTATTCCCATAATAACTTTATTGAGAAATGCCGCCATGAACTCTCTAAAATACAAAGCTGAACTTGCCTTAGTTAAGAGCCAAAATGTAGATATCACCAATTTTGAGGATAATATAAATAAATTTAAGGAAGGTTTTGCCAAGAATTACGACATTGCCAGTCGCAGATTTAAAACCGCAATCGAAGAAATAGACAAAACCATTGATCATCTTCAAAAAACAAAAGATGCTCTTTTGTCATCTGAAAACAATCTTCGTCTCGCTAATAATAAAGCAGAAGACTTGACAATTAAAAGGCTTACTCGTGGAAATCCTACAATGACAGCTAAATTTGCAGGGATTTCCGATGACAGTAAAAATAAGAGATAACTTTGAGATCAAAAATTATAACAGAGATTGTTTTATCTCAGATTGAATAAATTATTAAAGATGATTATCCACTTTTGCCGGATGAGATAGAAGAAGATAAAGAAGAGTGAGACCTAATCCTGATTGTATGTAATAATGGATAACAATTTCAGCCAATGATAATCAAACTTGCGATAATATTATTTGTCGCCTCAAGGCTTAAGGTTTTTTTAAAAAAGGGCTCAGGATCTCGTGCCCTTGCCAAAAAAAGTAGTTTGGGAAGATTAAGATATATGAATGACAAAATAATCAATCAAAAAGCCATCGAAATAGAAAATATTACCTTGAGCAGGGAGCAGGAACTGGTTTTTGAAAAATTGGAAAGCACAGAAAATAATTATTTTATTACCGGCAAGGCAGGAACAGGAAAGTCGCTTTTGCTTGAGTATTTTAAATTAAAATCAAAGAAAAAACTGATAGTCGTTGCCCCAACAGGTGTGGCGGCTATCAATGTTGGCGGACAGACGATCCATTCTTTATTCAGAATTGCTCCCGGTTTTGTAGATTTACATAATCTGGAATTAGATGATAAGGTTGCCCAACTGCTGAAAAATATTGATACGTTGGTTATTGATGAGATATCTATGGTTAGAGCTGATCTGATGGATGCGATTGATTATCTTCTAAAAAAAGCCCGAAAATCAAAACTGCCATTTGGCGGTGTCCAGATGGTGCTTTTTGGAGATTTATATCAACTTCCACCAATTGTTGACGATCCTGAGCTGTATCGGTATTTTGCTGATAATCACGGAGGTTTTTATTTCTTTAATGCTAATGTTTGGAATGAGGCTGATCTTGAGATTATTGAGCTTTCTCATATTTTCAGGCAAAAAGACGATGATTTTAAAGATATCTTAAACTCTGTCCGCAATGGACTGAGTGAGGAAACGCTGATGGTAGAGTTGAACAAGAGAGCTAATGTATATATCCCCGCAGATGGTTCTATAACTTTGGCAACGACTAATAAATCAGTCAATGAAATCAACGAGAAAAAGCTAGCCGAACTTCCGGGTGTGGTCAGGAAATTCAGGGCAACAATTTGGGGAAATTTTGAAAAGTCTTCTTTTCCAACCGAAGAAGTTTTGAAATTGAAAAAAGGCGCTCAAGTGATGATGTTAAGAAATGATAGAGAAAAGCGTTGGGTAAACGGAACTTTAGGAGTCATTCATTCACTTTCGGACAATGAAGTTAAGATTGACATTGATGGCAAGATCTATTCTGTTTCTCCTGAAACTTGGAACAAAATCAGTTATTACTATAATCGGGATAAAGGAAGGGTAGAAGAGGATGTTGTCAGTTCGTTTACTCAACTTCCTTTAAGATTGGCTTGGGCAATCACTATTCATAAATCTCAAGGTCAGACATATGACAGTGTGATAATTGACATGGGAAGGGGAGCTTTTTCTCACGGACAAACCTATGTTGCCCTGAGCCGCTGCACAACTCTCGAAGGATTATATTTAAAAAGAGCTCTTACAAGACGGGATATTATCGTTGATAATTCTGTGATTACATTTATGCAGAGAGCCAGTGTGGTGAAGATTGAGGGATAAAACTCTGCTATTTTCTCTATCCCTAAACAGTTTGCTGCTATAGAATCTAATCATCCTATAATATATAATACATCAGCCGCATGAAGGAGGAAGAAGTGGATATTGACAGGACTATCGAGCTTGCTTGTCAAGGTCAACCTGTTGCCGAGGATCAATTGGCTGGCTACATTGCCGACCGTTTGATCTGGGCTAACTCCAAGGAGGAGGTGGTCGAAGCTATCAAACTCCTCTTCAGGATCGTTCGGGAGATGTCAAAGTAGCGGCGGCTGGGGGTCGTTTTTTTCAAGCTATGCTTGTTTAAATCGACCCCCGCCTTTCCTCACTAAACAATAATGCAAAAAACAATTAAAACCACTTTTCCAAGAGATTTATTTAAAAGATACATAAACCAAATTGGAATTAAAGGTAAAGATTTTGGAATATTGCAGATCAGAAAAATTTTCCTTATTGCAGTTGAGGACTTTAAAAATAAAAATATTTCTGTTGAGGAATTTTCTTCTATATGCCACTTCCTTTTTGGAAAAATTGTAAAAAATAATCTTTTGCTTAAAGATAATAATTTATTTGGAGCCATACTTGCGGGATCGGAATTAAATTATTACAGGACTCGATCGAAAAATACAAAACAATATAAAGTTTTTTTAGATGAAGTATTTGTCTATTACAAATCCAAAAAAAATTAAGTGGTGATTTTTTAGTATTTTAAGAAAGTTAGCTGAAAAGGGGAGTGCTCTGGGTTTTTTCTTGTAACGCCATTTTTCTTGCCAACAAAAATTAATTCAATATCATTATCATTGGGAATAATTATTGTCTGAGGCGGGCTAATATTAAGCGTTTCACATAGTTTTGAGTTTTCTATTGCATTCACTAACGATTCTGGATGTTCTCTTAATATTTGGGATACTTCTTCAAAGCCTTTAATCTTGCTTTTAATTCCTTTTCTCAATCTATTGCCCGATTTGCATTCTATAAAAGCAGTTAAGTTCCAAGTGTTTGGTTCGTTTATCAAAAATAAAAGTCCATCTGGCCGTTTTTGTCCGTTTAGTTCACCTGTTAAATCCAGTACTTTTTCTGATAGTCCTGGTCCTAAAACGACTAAATCAGGATTTTGAAGGGAAAGCCATTCAAAAACTTTTTGTTCATAAAAAAGATCGGGGATCAGAGTTTCTGAACGGTCTATCAACTCAACTCCATTGGTTGAAGTTATAATTAATCCTTCTTTTCCCGACATGGTGAGATTATATCAGGAAGGAGTAAATATTAATTTTCAGAAAAATATTTTTTGCCTTTTAATTTATCCGGTAGCAGATTATTATTTCTAGAATTTCCATCCGGTTTTTATATATCTTTCAGCTTTTTCACTTAACACTCCCTTTTTCTTTAGTATTCTTATTAATCTCTCTTGCTTATTCCACATTTGTTCTCCGTTAAGAAAAGAGCCTACAGCAATGAAAAATGATAAAAAAATAATAAATTCTTCTAAGCTATTTTTTCCTCCCATGAAATAGACACATGTCGACAAGACAATGAAAATAAATAACATTATTTTATTGGATGGCTTTTCTGGCATCATAAATTAATATAATCAGATTGAAGTATATGTGTCAAATTTGATACTATATTTCAATGGAAAAAGTTAAATTATTAGAATTAAAAGAAAGTACAAGGTGCTTGCTTTCTAGAAAAGCATTGAAAGTATGGGATAAAATTAATTGGGATGGAGAAGAAATGGGAAATAGTTTAATTGGTTTTTGTAGCCTTGATCCAGAAACCAAACCTGAAACCCTAGCAAGCTTTATTAACGAAAAGGTTGAGAAACTTTGCTAGTTATATCTTTAAATATTTCTTCCCTTTTATTTTTTCCGGCAAGAGGCTTTTGTTTTTATCAGGATATGAATCATAACCTTTAGTGTGCAATTGAAATGTAGCTAGATAGTCAGGCGAGATAAAACATCTAGCATCATAAAACACTTGAATGACCTGTCACATTCGCATACCCAAAATAATAACCATGCAGTATTCCGTGTCTGTTTAATAACTTCTTATTTTTGCTGGTCTTAAACTTACTGGTGTGGACATAAAGTTGATTTTCGACAAAACCAATCAAGATTCCAGCTGTGTATTTTTCTCCACAATGGGTCACAATATCATTAAAAGTAATGGTTGAAAAGTTTTGATTTAGTATTTTCATTGTTAGGATATTCGATATCTTTTACCTCTAGGCTCTCTCAAATCGGGTCTGGTTTTTACTAATTTTTGGATCTTCCCTATGTCAGGAGAAAATACAAATCTTTCTGCGTTTTTCATTGTCCACTCATTAGCTTTTCTGAAAAAATCTTTATCGGCATCAGTGTGATTGATAATCAGTTCTTTACTTGGCTCGTGCATGACCAAGTACAAGTCCGCCGTTAGGGGGACTGTTTTCTTTACACCGGGAGTGAGCAAGCCTATACCATAAAAGGGGTGGGGTTTTTCACTGGGGATTAGTAAGACTGGATGGTCTGAAGTTAAAAATGCGTATCTTTTGACAGCGTGTTTTATTTCCCATTCACAATGAGCTAGATAGATGTAAATGTCGTTTGCTAATTCGAGCATCTGTTTAATCCAGTATTCTGGGGGAAAGTCTATAACTACTTTGCTTCTCTTTGGATTTACTGCAAAGTCGACCAAGTCATCTAGTTCTGCTTCAGTTGGATTTTTACCCTTTATCTTTAAGAAAGCTCTCATTAACTCTTTCTGCTGTGGAAATCGAAACTTCATCCTCATCACCTTTTCTACTAATTCCTCTTGAGCTCCTAACGTTTCAGCTTTCCATGTTGGGGTTCTAAACCACAACAATGCTACGAATAAGGAAAGATGACCCCGTTGGCGTGGAGTAATATCCTGCTTTTTCTCCAATTTTGAAATTACCCGACTTGCCATTCCTTCAATTTGACAGAAGAAATCCTCTAAAGTCTCTTTTTTCTTAGATCTTGTTCGATAGGTATATAAGTTGTTTTCAAATGCAATTTTTTCGGTGGTCTGATACCGAAAACTAACATCACTACTGGCGGCTTTTTTGTCAAACAAGTGGAGATGATGTTGATCTTGCGAGAAGCCTTTAAGATAGAATTGAGGCAAATAATGGTGTCTAGATGGTAGTTTATCTGTTGTTTTTTTCATCAAAGTACTTCTTTCCTTTTAATTTATCAGGTAGCAGATTTTTGTCTTTATCAGGATAAGCTTCATATCCTTTGCCGTAGCCAATGTCTTTCATTAGTTTTGTAGGTGCATTCCTAAGATGCAGAGGCACAGGCAGGTTACCGTATTTTTTGACATCTTCAAGGGCTTTAAAATAGGCATTATATGAAGATCTATTTTTAGGAGCTTTTGCCATATATGATGCACAGTGGGCTAAGTTAATTTGACACTCCGGAGGTCCAATCTGCTGGCAGGCTTGAAAAGTTGAAGTTGCTACCATAATTGCTTTCGGATCAGCCATCCCGACATCTTCTGAGGCAAAAACAACCATTCTTCTGGCGATGAAAAGGGGATCTTCACCTGATTCAATCATCCTTGCCATGTAATACAAAGTGGCATCGGGATTGCTGGCTCTCATTGATTTAATGAAGGCTGAAATGGTGTTGTAGTGTTCTTCTCCTGCTTTGTCATATCTAAGATTAGTAGAGGAGATGATCTTTTCTGTTTCCTGAGCGGTAACGATTTTGTCATGTCTGGTGGCCTGTTGGACTATGTTTAATGCCGTTCTTGCGTCGTAGTTACTGGCACTGATAATGAGCTGTTTGGCTTTGTCCTCAATTGTAATTTTTAATAGTTTTTCGGCGCGTGTAAGAACTTGTTCAAGTTCTTCTTCGGAAAAGGGATTGAAGATTAGCACTTGGCAACGGGAAAGCAGGGGAGAGATAACATAAAAAGAAGGATTTTCGGTGGTAGCGGCAATCAAGATGATCTGTCCGCTTTCAACTGGTGATAAAAGAACATCCTGCTGAGATTTGGAAAACCTGTGGATTTCGTCAAGGAAAATTAATTTTTGCTTTTTTGCTTTTTGGTCAAACAAATTTTCCTGTTTTTTTACCATTTCAAATTCTTTAACCAGCTCGCTTTTTTTGGCTGTGACGGCTGAATATTCTTTGTATTCAACATCCAACTCATTGGCTATAATTCTGGCTATGGTTGTTTTGCCTACCCCAGGAGGACCCCAGAATATTAAAGATGGGAAGGTGGATTTATTGTTGTTTAGCAATCTGGTGATAAATCCACTTGTTCCGACTAGATGTTTTTGTCCGATAACCTCATTGATTGTTTTTGGCCTGAGAAGATCCGCAAGAGGTTTGTTGTTTTCCATAAAAAATCATATCACACACCCGAAAAAAAGGCGAACCTCTCAGACTTGTTAAGGTTGAAGAATATGTTTAAAACCTCAATCCTTCTTGATTTTATTTGATTGGTTGGTTAAAATACTAGAGATTCGTCAAGGGAGAGGGGGGATAGCTCAGACAGGAGGGGAAAATGTCACCGAGAGGTAGTTGTGGGAAAACCCACAAAAACGGGAAGCGTTATTGCTCGGTTCTAGGAGAAAAACTTTCCAGAGCAGAAGCAAGGAAATGCTTCCAGGAAGGAGGATGCAAGAGCTGCATTTTCAACGTTCCTAGGAAGTAGTCCCTAGCGTCTTTGTTTCCCATTTCCTTCCCCCCCCTCCCGCTCCACCCTTTGGGTTGATGAGCAAAGGATATTTAATAGTTCTTTGGGGGTAATAAAAAGTTGCGAGGTATTCTTGAATTGTCATATAATAAATAAATATGTTGTATTCACATCTTTTCGGAAAAACTATCAAAGAAGCTCCGGGCGACGCTAAACTTACCAGTCATAAACTTTTGGTCAAGGGAGGTTTTATTAGAAGAATTTCTACTGGCCGATGGGCATTGTTACCCATGGGGCTTAAAGTTTGGGAAAAGATCTACAAAATCATTGATGAAGAAATGAGAGCGATTGGCTGTCAAAAAACTTTAGTACCCACCCTTCATCCTATTGAAATTTGGCAGGCATCAAATCGGGACAAGGCATTTGGTGAAGAGATGTTTATCGTCGAGGATCATTATGGAGCTACTTTTGCCTTGGGTGCAACTGCCGAGGGAGTGATGCTTGAGATGGTTAAGATGATGAGTCCTNNTCCTATTGAGATTTATCAGTTCTCCCAGAAATTCAGGGACGACAAAAGGCCAAGAGGGGGATTAGTCCGGGTAAGAGAGTTTATGATGAAAGATGCGTATTCATTCTGTAAAAACGAGAAACAATCTTTAGACGTCTATCAAAAATATTTTGACTCTTACAAAAAAATAGCCGAAAAACTAGGGCTGAAAGTTGTTCCTGTTACAGCGGACTCAGGAGCCATTGGGGGAAGTTTGTCTCATGAATTTATGATTGAAAACTCAGATGGAGACCAGACTTTTCTTGTTTGCGGGAAATGTGATTATGCTGCAAATGTTGAAAAAGCTACAAGCGTTAAACTACCAATCAATTCGGATGAGCCTTTGAAAAAGATTAAAACAGTTGACCAGCCGGAATGGGTAAATAGCATGGAGGACAACGTCAAGTTTTACGGTGAGCCTTTGTGGAGATATTTAAAAAATGTGGTTTACAAAGATGATCAGGGAAGACTGATAATTGCATGTGTTAGAGGAGATCAGGAAGTTAATGAAACAAAATTAAGAAGGGCATTGACAGTTCACTCGTTAACTCCGGCAACAGTTGAAGAAGTAAGAAGTCTGGGAGTTGAGCCGGGGGCTGTTCATTCCTGGGGTCATAAAAATGTTATTTACGTGGGCGATATGGGTTTAAAAATGGTTAGAAATATGATTGGCGGGCAGAAGAAAGATGGACAAGACACCATTAATGTAAATTATGGCAGGGATTTTGAGTATGAAATTTTGGCCGATATTGTTAATGCAAAAAAGAAAGACTTATGCCCTGAGTGTAAAAAGAGCGAGCTGATCGAGAAAAAAGGTTTTGAATGGGGGCATACTTTTAAGATTGATCATTTTTATTCCAAAGCCCAAAAAGGAACTTTCGTTAATCAGAAGGGCGAAAACGAATTGTTGTGGATGGGATCTTATGGCATAGGTTTAGAAAGATGTATGGCCTTAATTGTCGAGCAAAACAATGATGAGAATGGCATTATCTGGCCGGAGTCAGTCGCTCCTTATGATTACTATCTTGCGGGTTTGGATTTACAGGATAATTCGGTTTTGAAAAGGGCAAAAGAGGTTTATGGAAAATTAATCAAAGATGGCAAATCTGTGCTTTTTGATGACAGGCAGGATATCTCTCCCGGCGAAAAATTTAAAGATGCCGATTTATTAGGAATTCCAATAAGATTGGTTGTCAGCAAAAAAACTGGAGATAAAATTGAAGTTAAGAAGCGACAGGAAAAAGAATTTAAATTGGTCGATCTAAAAGACTTGAAATAATACCCTCCAATAATTAATTATTGTTCATGACAGAAGACGAATTGGTTTATTGGCTGGCTTTGAGTAAGTATGATAAATTTACCTTTAGTGAATGGAAAAATTTATTAAAAAAATATAAATCCCTAAAATTGTTTTGGCAAAAGCCAATGCTGGGGAGTGAAAAAACAATTTCAAACAAAAAATTCTCCGACTTTTTGACTTTCAAAAATAATACCGATTTAAATAGTTTTGATCTAAAAGGAAAGATTTTTCATTTACATCGAATTGATTGTTATGTTCTTACTTGGGATAACCCTTTGTATCCTGAAAGTTTAAGACAAATTCCCGACAGTCCTCCAGTGCTTTATATTGCTTTACCAAAAGAGGCGGAAATTAAAACTTTTGAGAAGCGTTTATCAAAGTTATTTGAAATGAAGGCATTATCCGTGGTGGGAAGCAGGAGAGTAAGCGAATATGGAGTTCAGGTGACAGGTCAGTTGGTAGAGCAGGTTTCGGATATGGGTATAGTTATAGTTTCGGGTATGGCCAGAGGGGTAGATAGTATTTCTCATAGGGTGGCTTTAGAAGGCAAGGGTAAAACTATTGCTATCTTGGGAAGTGGGGTTGATTGCATTTATCCCGCGGAAAGCAGGGATATTTACGAGAAAATAATAAATTCAGCAGGGGAGTCGGGAATAGTGGTTAGCGAGTTTTTTCCGGGGACTAGGCCATTTCCATACAATTTTCCCAGGAGAAACAGAATTGTATCGGGATTTTCGCAAGCGTTATTAGTAACACAGGCGGCTATATCTTCAGGAAGCATGATAACTGCTAGAGTTGCAGCCGATCAGGGCAAAGAGGTGCTGGCTGTTCCCGGACCGATAACCAGTCAGTTAGCCCAAGGAGTATCGTATCTCATTGCCAATGGTGCCAAATTGGTCACTCAGGCTCAGGATATATTGGATGAGTATGGAATAAAATTAGACCAGCAGGAAATAATTTTGGAAAAAGACGAAGAGAAGATTTATAGACTGCTTGTTGACGGTGAAAAATATATTGATGATATAATCCGTGAGTGTCAATGGAGAGCCGAAAGAATAAATAGTATATTATCTATTATGGCTCTAAAAGGTTATATTCAGGAATCGGGAGGAAAGTGGTTTGTTAAAAATTATAAAAAGGTAAAGATATGAAATTGTTAGTTGTCGAGTCACCAACCAAAGCCAATACCATTAATAGATTTTTGGGAAACAAGGAATATAAAGTTGTTGCCACTGTGGGGCATGTGAGAGATCTTCCCAAGAAAAGGTTTGGTGTAAAGATAGAAGAGAACGGTAAGGTCAGTTTTAGTCCTCAATATGAGATTATGAAGGACAAAAGGAAGGTTGTTAAGGAGTTAAAAGACCTGGCCAAAAAAGCAGACATGATTATCCTGGCTACTGATCCAGACCGCGAAGGAGAAGCTATTGCCTGGCATATCAATTATTTTTTGAAGAAAAAAGATTTGCCTGTAAAAAGAATCGCTTTTCATGAGATTACTAAGGAAGCTATCGAGGAGGCTTTGAAAGAATCCAGAGATATAGATATGAACAGGGTGGATTCTCAGCAAGCCAGAAGGATATTAGACAGAATTGTCGGTTACAAACTTTCGCCTCTTTTGTGGAGAAAGGTTAGAAGGGGATTGTCGGCAGGGAGAGTGCAATCTGTGGCTTTGAGATTGGTGGTTGAGAGGGAAAGAGAAATTGAAAAATTCAAAAAAGAAAAGTATTTCAGAGTTACTGCTTCTTTTGACAGTAAGAAGCAGTGGATAGCTGAATTGGTTAGAGACAGCGATAAAGCGGTTGAAGCCAAAGTTAAAGAAAAACTTTTTGCCGGTAGTTATACCTATACTAAAACCATTTATGATAGTTTAAAACTTGCTCAGGATGTAGTGAACAATCTTTCCGGTGAGCCGATAATTGAAAAAATAACCGAAAGAGAAGTCCAAAAGCGCCCATATGCTCCTTTTACGACTTCAACTTTACAACAGGAAGCCTCAAGAAAATTTGGCTGGAGTTCAAGAATGACTATGAGAATTGCCCAGAGCCTTTATGAAGAAGGTTTGATTACCTATCATCGAACGGATTCTACCTACCTTAATCCCAAGGCGGTTGATAAGATGAGGGGCATTATCAGTAAAGAATATGGGAAAGAATATCTTCCTGTAAAAGCAATTTTTTACAAAACTAAATCAAGAATGGCTCAGGAAGCTCATGAGGCCATAAGACCTTCTGATCCAAACAACCAGGATATTTCCAAAAATAATCGCAATCAGAAATTATATGACTTGATCTGGAAAAGAGCTATAGCTGCACAGATGAATCCCGCCAGAATTGCTCAAACCACTTTGGAAATTAAAGATGGCAATTATCTTTTCCGGACAACAGGTTCAAGAGTAGTTTTTGACGGATTTTCTAAAGTCTATCCAACAAAATTTTCCGAAATTACTTTACCTCAATTAAAAGAAGGTCAGAAATTAGAGTATGACACTTTGAGTATTACTGAACATGAAACAATGCCTCCACCAAGATATAATGAAGCCAGTTTGATTTCCACTCTTGAAAAAGAAGGGATTGGGCGACCTTCCACCTATGCTCCAATAATCTCGGTTATTCAACAGAGAAATTATATTGAAAAAGAAGAGGGTAAATTTAAACCAACTGAGCTGGGAGTTGCAGTAAATGACTTTTTGGTGAAATATTTTTCTGATATTATTGACTTGCCTTTTACGGCTGGAATGGAAGATGATTTGGATGAGATTGCCCAGGGAAAAGAAAATTGGGAAGAGGTATTGGGCAAATTTTGGAAACCGTTTATTGAAAAAGTCGATAAAACCAAAGAGGAGGGTGAAAGAGTGAAAATCGAAGAAGAAAAATTAAATGAAAAATGTCCTGAATGCAAAGAGGGAGATCTTATTATAAGAATTGGCCGGTTCGGAAAGTTTGTTGCCTGTTCAAAATTTCCTGAATGCAAATATACCAGGCCGTTTTCTCAAGAGGCAGGATTTGACTGTCCTGATTGTGGTAAACCTACCGTGGTCAGAAGGACAAAAAAGGGCAGGACATTTTACGGTTGTAGCGGTTGGCCAAAATGCAAATGGGCGGCATGGAAAAAACCTAAATCATAGAGTAAAATCAAATTGATGGAAATTAAGCAAAATGTTCTTCTTGCAAACTTTACCACTTTTAGAATCGGGGGTCCTGCTGATTATTTTGTTGAAGTTCTTTCCCAAGATGAATTGATAGAAGCGATAACTTGGGCCAAGGAAAATAGTCAAAAATATATTGTTCTTGGAGGGGGAAGTAATATTTTAGTTTCAGATGAAGGCTTTAGGGGATTGGTAATTTTGAATAATATTAGCGGATATGAAGTTTTAGAAGGCAGGACTAAAAGTGTGGATAGCGAGAAATCAGAAGCTAGATTTACCCAGGTTAACGGAAATGTAAATTTAAAAGACTTAGTTTACGATGAGTCTAGTCTTCCCAGGGTTAGTGTAAAAATTCAATCAGGGTCTGATCTTGGAGTGGTGATTAACGAACTTTTGGGCAAAGGAATTACAGGATTACATTGGTTTGTAGGCATTCCCGGGACTATTGGAGGAGCGGTTTTCAATAATATCCACTGTGGTGATTTTCTTTTTTCGCAATTTATTGAGAGTGTAGAGGTTTTAGATGAAAATTTGAATAAAGTTATTATCCCTGCGGATGAGTGTGATTTTGGATACGATCAGTCGAGATTCCAGAAAAGTAAAGAAATTATTCTTTCGGTAAATTTTAAACTTTATAAAGGTGATGTAAATAAAGCTAGGGAATTTATGCAAAAGTGGATGGTTTACAGAGTTGGTCGATATCCCCTTCCTTCAGCAGGATGCGTCTTTAAAAATATTGACAAAGAAACTCAGCAAAAATTAGGAATACCAACTCCAAGTATGGGATATGTAATTGATAAAATGTTAGGGTTGAAAGGGAAAAAGATTGGAGGAGCAAAAATTTCTGAAAAACATTCTGCTTTTATCGTTAATGATGGGGGAGCGAAAGCTCAAGATGTTATGAATCTAATTAACCTAGTAAAATCGGAAGCAAGGAAAAGATACAATTTTGAACCCGAGTTGGAGATATTTATTGTAAGTGAATAATTGAATAGGCGACAAGTAATTGTGAGAATTCGATTTTATCAGGTTAAACATTATTGTTGTGCATAAAGAAACAATTATACCTTCTTGGGAAGTGCTTCAAACATATGATAGAAAGGAATCTATCGACCAACTTTTTGGGGTTATATCTCAGTATCTTCCTGTTTCGTCGATAAATTCAAGGAAAAAAGCTTTTTCTATTGGCTGTCGTCAGGGAAGGGAGGTTTTTCAGTTAGAACGGCTTGGTTTTGAGGTTGATGCTTGTGATATTGATCAAAGACAAATAGAAGAAGGGAAAAATAAAGGTTATATATCCTCAAAAACAAGGGTATTAATAGGTGATTATCGCCATTATTTACATGAATGAGGAGTCTATGATCTTATTGTTGCTCTCCATATTCCTACGGGATTTCCTTCTGTGGGAGAATTCTCCTCCATCTGTTTTCCTTCGCTTGGAGAGGGAGGAAGTCTGATGATTGGCGTGGGAAGAGAGCGCCGAAGGGAATTTGAGTCTTTTCTTCAGAGCGATCTTTCCTATTTAGATGCCGGTAAAGTCAGGGTTATTCCTGAAATCAGTTTTTTCGATTGGGGAGTAATGATTATCGAGCGTTAAGAGTAGTATGAATTGGATTTACTATTTCTTTTTTCCGTATCTTTCCCTTGATAATCTTACTATTTTTTCTTTATTTTTATTAAAACAACTTGGAAGAGGCATTGTGTTGGCAAAAAATGGTCTAGAAGTTTGCATATCTACGGATAGTTTTAATAAAGTCTGGAATTTTTCCAAAGAGACCAGATCATCTGCAGTAAAATCCTTACCAAATTCTTTTTCCAATATTTCGGCATCCTGAGCTCCTACTAAAAAGGTGATCAAGCTTCCCACATTTCCTAAAATCGCATCTTGAATTTCTTCATCCAACTGAGCCATATATTGATTGGCAACTGCCAAGTTCAATTTATATTTTCTTGCCTCTGACAAAATTTTTATAAACGACCTTGTAGCAAAGTTTTGAAACTCATCAACAAATAGATAAAAAGGAACTCGTTGGGATTCCTCCATAAACACTCTGTTCATGGCGGCTAACTGGATTTGAGTAATTATCATAGCTCCCAGCAAAGCGGCGTTATCTTCACCAATTTTTCCCTGCGAGAGATCAACAAGGAGAATTTTTTTCTTGTTCATAATTTCTTCAAGATCCACTTTGCTTTCAGGTTCGCTGATGACCCTTCTTATTATTGGTGATGACACAAATTGTCCTACCTTATTTAAAATTGGGGCAATCGCTTCCTGTAATTGTCTGTCTTGCATGCGGTTGAATTCATTTTTCCAGAAATCGATCATGGTTTTATCACTTAACTTTTCAACCATCTTGCTTCTGAATTTCTTGTCGGTCAAAATCCTTATGACATCTGCCAGAGTAGTATCGGGAATGGCGGTGAGGGTTAACAAGGTATTTCTGAGGATGTATTCAAGCCTTGGCCCCCACGATTCGGCATAAAGTTTATAAAAAATGGATACAATTCCTGAAGCTACGAGCTCCCTTTGGGAAGTGTTTTTAACTTCGAGGGGATTAAGGGGAAAATAATATTCGGGATCGGCCGGATTAAAATAGCAGACATCATTAATTCTATTTTTGGGAATATAATTTAAAATAATTTGGATCAAGTCTCCGTGGGGGTCAACTATACCTACACCTGAACCTTTTCTAATATCTTCAATTGCCATGTTGGCGATTAGGGTTGATTTCCCCGTGCCTGTTTTTCCGACAATATAAACATGTCTTGATCGATCTTGTTTTTTTATACCGAAAGTAGATATCTGGTTTTTGAATTCGGTTTTGCCGATAAAAGTTATATCTGCTTTTTCTTCTTTATTTAGGTCTTGAGCAACCGGAAGATTTTCCGGTGGTTCGGTTCTAAATACTCTTCCCCAGGAAATGTTAGACAGAGTGATCTGGCCGGTTGGGAGATGCCATAAGGAAGCGATCTCTTTAATGTTTAAAGTGAATTGATTGTTTCCGGAAAGTCTGAATTTAATTGATTGGATTAGTTTCTTTTTTGAAAAAAGTCCTGACTCTTTACTCGTTAACCTATTGCTTCCCGAAGGGGAAGTATATACTCCGAAACTTCCCGCAAGAGCTGATAAAGAAGAAGCGTTGTTGCTTAAAATTCGAATGTTAACCTTAAAACCAGATTGAGAAACCTTTTCTTCCATTTTTTCCTTATCGGGATGGGGAAGTGATTTGCCGTTTTCATCTTTGCCGCCTCCTGTTTCCGCTTTTTTAATAAGGCTTGACTGCCAACTCCCGCTAACTGGTTCTAAAATTATTTGGTAGGTTACCAGTGTTTGAGGGTTTTGAATCTTGGCCATGGTTGCCAGGATTGAGGAGAGAGGATCTGTTTCTTCAAATTGGTCATAAGTTTTTAGAGGAAGCCAGAAAGGTTTTGCCAGTGACATTTCCAAAGCAGAAAATGATTGATCGTTAAAGTTTTCAAAGTAATCTTTAATAGGATTAATAACCACTTCTTTATACTGAGCTATTAACTGTGATTGAAAAAACTCGGCTTTTGTCGGAGAAACACCGATGATAAAATGGATTTTTTGCTGGTGGCTGACGATTTCCAAGACAAGCCTTTCCTGTCTGGCAGAGCCAAAGATTGAGGCAAATAAACCTTTTCGAGACGAAACAAAATTCGAGAGGAAAACTTGTGTTTGTTCAATTGTATATTCGTTCCCTTTAGGAATTTTTACTTCGAAAAATACAAGTTCAGAATTCATTGAATTAGTATATGATAAAAAATGTCTGTTGACAAAGGCATGCCTTTAATTTTATTCTGTATTAGTTAGTTGCCAACTGCCCATTTAGAATAATCTTGTGTAGTTTTTATGGTATTTAAAGAACCAATATATATCTTTGTTTCAGGAGGAGTAATCTCCGGACTGGGGAAGGGCATAACTACCGCTTCTTTAGCTACAACCTTTCAATCCAAAGGTTTCAATGTTTCATGTCTGAAGGTAGATATGTATCTCAATCAGGATGCGGGAACCATGAATCCAATAGAGCATGGAGAAGTGTTTGTTACCGATGATGGGATAGAGACAGATGAAGATCTGGGTCATTACGAAAGATATTTGGGTAAGAACTTATCGGTTAAGAATTATATGACAGCCGGACAGATTTACAGGTATGTTTTAGAGAAGGAAAGAAGATTGGAATATGAAGGCAGATGCATCGAAGCAAATATCGAAATTCCTCGTGAGGTAATAAAGAAGTGGGAATCAGCCGCAAAAGGGCAAGACTTTTTCTTTATCGAAATGGGGGGGACAGTTGGTGAATATCAAAACGTTTTATTTTTTGAAGCGGCAAGAAGATTGAAGATTAAACATCCTGGGAGAGTGTTCTTTGTCCATGTTGTTTATCTTCCTATCCCGAAGTTTTTGGGCGAGATGAAATCTAAGCCTGCCCAACAATCGGTTTATAGCTTAAACTCTTTAGGAATTTTCCCTGAATTTATTGTTTGTCGGGCAGAGATAGAAGTTGACAGCCGCAGAAAAGAGAAAATTGCCTTAGCTTCTTCCCTTGAGAAAGATAGAGTCTTTTCTGCACCGGATGTGGACAGTATTTATGAGGTGCCCTTAGTGTTAGAAAAACAAGATATGTCAAAAATCATGTTTGAGGTAATGGGAGTAAAGCAAAAAAAGAAAGATCTAAAAAAATGGAAAACATTTTATGCCAGATCGAGGAGGGCAAAAAAGAAGATTAAAATTGCGATTGCCGGTAAATACTACAACAGCGGTAGTTTTAGTCTTTCAGATTCTTATGTTTCTGTGGTTGAGTCGGTAAAGCATGCGGCGTGGAGCATGAATTTGAAACCGGAGATAGTTTGGCTGGATAGCGAGAAAGTTGAACAGCAAAAGAACTTGGGCAAGTCGTTGAAGGGAGTCGATGGGATAATAGTTCCGGGGGGATTCGGAAGCAGGGGAGTGGAAGGAAAAATTAAGGTTATAAAATATGCCAGAGAGAAAAAAATTCCTTACCTTGGTCTTTGTTATGGAATGCAGTTGGCAACGGTCGAATTTGCCAGGAATGTTGCCGGTTTAAAGGGAGCTAATACAACAGAAATCGAAAAAAATAACAAATATCCAGTAATTCACTTGATGCCAAAACAAGAAAAAGAAATGCTAAGCAGGAACTATGGAGCTAGTATGAGGCTTGGATCTTGGCGATGTCTGCTCGATAAGGAAAGTATTTCTTATTCTCTTTATCGGAAATACGGAGAGATGGATAGAGATAATATTATTTCTGAAAGACATAGACATAGATATGAGTTCAATAATGATTTTAGACAGCAGCTTTTGGACAATGGCTTGTTTATTGCAGGAACTACAACCGATGACAAATTGGTTGAAGTAGTGGAGCTTCCTAAAAGTAAACATCCGTTTTTTGTGGCTACTCAATTCCATCCCGAATTCAAGTCCCGATTTTTAAAACCCCACCCGCTGTTTATTGGTTTAATGAAAGCGGCGAGTGAAAAAAAATAATTCGCGGGTAAAACCTGTTGGCAGTAAAATTTCCCGTCCCGATTGGGATGACTACTTTATGGAGCTTGCTAAATTAGTTTCGACTCGAAGCACCTGTTTGCGCCGAGCTGTGGGGGCAGTTTTGGTGAGAGAAAAAAGAATTTTATCCACTGGTTATAATGGCGCTCCTCCAGGAATGAAGCATTGTTTGGAGATAGGTTGTATCAGAGATGAGCTTAAAATTCCTTCCGGAACAAGAGCAGAAATATGCCGAGCGATCCATGCGGAGCAAAATGCCATTATCCAATGTGCTACTTATGGGCTTTCTTCGCAGAATAGTACTATTTATATTACTCATCAGCCTTGTACTATTTGCACAAAAATTCTTATTGGTGCAGGAGTCGAGAGGATTATTTATGACCTTCCATATCCAGATGAGTTTGCTCAAGGGTTATTGAAAGAAGCTGGAATAAAGGTGGAGAAATGGAAAAGCAAAAAGCAGTGATTCTTATCGGAATAACCGGACCTATTGCTGGCGGTAAGGGTACTGTAGCGGAAATTCTATCAAAGAAGGGTTTTGCAACCTCCCCTTTGTCC
>DIVO01000040.1 GCA_002428285.1 Patescibacteria group bacterium UBA6130
CAATTTCTATATGGAGTTATGTAGAAGTGTCAGAAAGGATAGCATATAGAAATTTACTAAAATTATGCTGGCATAGCTCAATGGTAGAGCAATCCCTTCGTAAGGGAGAGGTTGGGGGTTCAACTCCTCTTGCCAGCTCAAAGGTGGAAATTTTCTCACAATTATAAGCTTTTAACTAGAGGAGGAGCCTCATTAACTTCATTTCGCCAATAACACTGCATGTTGTATACTAAAAAATGGACAGAAAAAGATTATTTAAAGCCAAAGATAGAAGAATAACTCGAGGATATAATAAAAGTACTGAAGAAGAAAAATTTCGCAAACGAACTATCTTTTTCGGGGGACTTACTTTATTGCTTGGATTGGCAATCGTTGTTTGGGGTATTCCATTTTTTATTAGATTAGCTGAGCTTTTGGATGAGAAAAAAAACGTTTCTGATTCACAAGTATTAAATGAAGACCTTATTCCACCGGTTCCGCCTAGATTTGCTTATGTTCCTGAGGCAACCAATAGTGCGTCAATACCTTTAATTGGATATTCCGAGAAGAATTCTTCTGTTGAAGTATTTTTAAATGATGAGTTGGCAGTGAAAACTGAAGCAGACGAAGAGGGAGAATTTAACATCGAAAAAATCTTTTTGGATCCTGGAGAAAACAGTCTTTATTCTTATGCAATTGACGAGTCTGGCAACACGAGTGACAAATCTGGGTTATATTCCATTATTTTTGACAACATTAAACCCGAACTTGAGATTGAAGCTCCTTCGGGGAATGAAACTGTATATGAGCAAAATTTACAAATAAAAGGTAAGTCAGAACCTAACGCTAGGATAACTGTAAATGGATCTTTGGTTCTTCCCGATAGTGATGGTAACTTTATTTTTGATTATGAATTAGCGACAGATAAAAACGAAATTTCCATAATTGCCCAGGATTCTGCTGGAAATGTTGTCTCAAAAAATTTTACGATTACTTATCATCCTTAAATATTCCCAACAAAACCCAAAACCAAATCATTACCCAGGGGTAAAATATTGTGTTTGAAAAGAGTGAGTGAATTAGTATGGGTATTAAGAATATTGCAAAATAATTTTTCTTTGCCAATTCTAAACCAAACATAGACAAGCTTATAACACCAATTATTCCCGACATTATCCATGACGACAAGATGCTATTATCAAACCCTGAGCGTGAGTTTGTTAAATATTTATCATTAAGAAAATAGCCTTGCTCTTCTTTTATTAGGTGAATATTATTAAAACCAACGCCAAAAATAGGGTTGTCTTTAATAATTTTAATAGCTGATTGATAGTTGTCTATTCTATAAAAAATTGTACTAATTCTGGTCAATTTGGTGCTTTCTCCATACTCTGAGGGCAGCAATTTAATGATTATTAAAATTACAATTACAATGGGTATTATTTTTTTAATAACCTTTTTATCAATTCCTATCAAAAAAAGTCCGGAAAATAAGGCCAAATAGGTGCTTCTCGAATAAGTTAAAAATATTGCCAGAATATTTGTAAGAATAATTACATAGTAAGTAATATTTTTTTTCAATTTAATGATTGTCAGCAGTAACCCAAGACAGATAATTATTCCTGTATAAGTGGGGTCGATAAAAGGACCTATCAATCTATAATAGTGGTCGTCCCAGCCAAAATATCTTAGGAATCTAAAATCCTTAACATAAAGATATTGGATTAGCCCTAAGACCGATATGGCAAAGCTTGATAAAATTAAGATGATTGTTATTGTCTTAATGTTTCTCTTTCTTTTGGCTAACCGATGAGCTGTGAGAAACAGAAAAGAATAAGCAATCCACCTTAAAAGGTAAAATAATCCAATTAAGCTTTCTTCACTGCCCCACCTATAAAGGTTGATCATCCAAGAAAATACAAACACTAAATTGATTAGCAAAATATATTTAAGATATTGAATTTCAAATAACTTCTTTTTTCTCTTGACAAGCAAAAATACTTCAATAATAGCTATAATTCCAATCATGAGATCTTGGGCGTATATATTTACACCGGGGACGTTGAGTGGCAGCCGTACTAGTTGGCCTAATGGGAAAATAAATAGGACTAGGAAAAAAAGAAAGTGTGCCGTTTTAATTACAAACTTTTTCATGTTTTAGGATATATAGTTTGCTTCTAACCAAGAAAGAATGCAAAGACATTGTAGTTGCTAAGACAAAACCGTAAATACCGTCTCTAAAACCTTGATAAAATAAATAGTTTTTTAAAAATTTTGCTATTGGGTAAATTATTATCTGAAAGGCGTTACTTGAATTGTTGTTTAAAAATAGTTCTTGGGCTCTGATACTACTATAACGATTGATTTTACTTAGAAATTCTGTCAAGTTTGCGTGAGGATGATGAATAATTGGAGAGGCTAATGTTTTTGTCTTTCCATTTATTACCCATTTTTCATGAACCATACCCTTCCAAGAACCATGTTTTTTATTGCCCAATCTAAGAAGTTTAATTTCTGCATTTTCACCATAATTTATTTCTTTGTTGAAGAAAATATCTTTACGTTTTAAATAATATCCATTAATTTGTGAATTTTTTTGTAGATGTCGCACAATCTCAGATTTAAGAGAAGAGGGGAGAATTTCGTCTGCATCCAAAAACAAAACCCAATTATGAGTTGCTTTTTTTAATGCAAAGTTTCGTTGATTAGCAAAATTCTCATTAAGACGGTGTTGGTAAACTTTTGCGCCAAATTTTTCTGCCACTTCCCCACTCCTATCTTCAGAAAAGTCGTCGATAACAATGATTTCATCACACCACTTAATGCTATCTAAACATTTCGCCAAATTAGTCTCTTCATTTTTACATAGAACAACAGCAGATATCTTTGTCAT
>DIVO01000074.1 GCA_002428285.1 Patescibacteria group bacterium UBA6130
TGGTCCGGGGGAGCAAAAACTGTCATAATCATCAACGGAGAAAGAATGACAATTGAAGCCCAAAACTCAATTCTAAAAATTCTTGAAGAGCCTGGCAAAAACAATTACATTATTATTACAGCTCATAATCCTTACCTGCTTTTATCTACAATTATCTCTAGATGCCAGTTGCTTAAAGGTAACGGTATTCCATTAACCGATGAAGGGGATCACTTTGGCAGATTAATAAATTCTGAAATAAGTCAAAGAATTGATATTTTTGAAGAATTTAAAGATTTAGATGCGCAAGAAGTCTGTAAAAAACTGCTCGTCCAAGGTCAGCATTATCTTTTTTCAGAAAAAGAAAAAAAAGTTGTGGCAAAAGCTCTAATAAAAATAATGGAAGCTCAGAAAATGCTTCAGGCTAACTTAACTGCCGACCAAGTATTTGATTGGCTTGCGGTAAATATGTAGAATATAAATACCAATTTAATTCATGAAACTTAAAAAATATGTATAAACCAATTTATACGATTAATTCAAATATTCTCAATTCTATCGCACAAATTGAGGCTGCCAAGGCTATTATCACTCAAGCACCCTTAGTGCCAGCCTTCGAAAAGCAGTTCAGACAAGAAGCCATAATCAGGGCAGTTCATTACGCTACCAAGCTCGAAGGTAACGATTTATCCTACCAAGAAGTGGCAAAAGTAATTGAAGGGGAAAAGATTATAGGACAGGAAAGAGATGTCCAGGAAGTAATCAACTACAGAAACGTCGTCGAGTATCTCGAAGAACTTTTAACCAGATACAAAGAGGATCTTCCTTTGCCAGGAGAAAAAACTACTCCCTCAAATACTCAAAGACAAGCAGGATCACCATTTTTATATACAGAAAATATTCTCAAAAGAATTCAAGAGCTGGCAGTCGAAAAAATCATCAATCCAGATCAAGCAGGCAACTACCGAAAAGTGCAAGTAGTTCTTGCCAATACCCAAACTGGAGCAACTGTATTCAAGCCGCCAATCTCAGTCGAAGTACCAATGCTAATCGAGAATTTTATCGAGTGGCTAAATAGCCCCAACGGGAGAGATACCCATCCAATCATAAGATCAGCCATTGCTCATTATGCTTTGGTCGCCATCCATCCTTTTGTTGAGGGCAACGGAAGAACTGCCAGAGCTATAGCAACACTAATTCTTATGGTTGAGGGCTACAATATTAAAGGGCTTTTTGCTTTGGAAGAATACTTTGACCGAAATACTGACCAATATTACGGTGCTTTACAAAAAGTATCTTCACAATCAGGCAGTCTATCTGAAAAAGACTTGACTACCTGGATAGAATTTTTTTCAAAAGCGCTAAACATTGAATTAAACAGAATTAAGGAAAAAGTCCAAAATCTTTCCTCAGATATCAGATTGAAACAAAAACTTGGAGGTCAACAAATTCCCCTCACGGAAAGACAGGTTAAACTAATTGAATATATTAGGGAATTTGGAGGACTAAGAATGATTGATGCCAAGGAACTTTTTCCAATGGTATCTGAAGATACAATCTGGAGAGATCTAAAAAAACTTAGCGACCAAAAGATAGTTGAAAAGAAAGGATCTACCAAAGGAGCCTACTACACTTTGGCAGATTGAGATGAAAATAGACACCCTTAGCAACTACCTCTTGAAAATCGAGAAAACTTCTTCAAGAAACGAGATGACAGAAATTTTGGCAGAACTATTGAAAAAATCAAGCCTCGAAGAAATTGAAATAATCTGTTATTTATCGTTAGGAAACTTAAAACCCAGATTTAATAACCTGGAATTTAATATGGCGGAAAAGCTTGTTTTAAGGTCTATCGCTTTGGCTTTTGACAAAGATATGTCATTCACTCGAAAAAAATACCAACAAAGCGGAGACCTGGGAACACTAGTAGAAACTCTTTCTTCCTCTGACTTAAAAAATAATCCTCCGGTAACAAAGGTTTATGATACATTAGTCGAAATTGCCCAAGATGAAGGACAGGGAAGTCAGGAGAGAAAAATAACTAATCTAGCCATGCTTATAAAAAGTCTTTCAGCCTTAAGTGGAAAATATATTATCAGAATTCCTATTAAAAAATTAAGGCTTGGATTTTCCGAAGCTACAATATTAGACGCCCTATCTTGGATGCTTGTTGGGAACAAGAGCTTAAGAGATAAACTTCAGGATGCATATAATATATCGGCAGATATTGGCAAAATTTCAAAACTCATCAAAAAAGATGGAATAAAGGGGATAAGGGAAGTATCTATTGAAACCGGTATTCCCATTATGTCCGCTTTAACAGAAAGAGAAGCCTCTATGGAAAAGATCATAGAAAGAATGGAAGGCAGGGGAGTAGCGGAACCAAAATACGATGGGTTTAGAGTACAAATACATATTGATAAAAGTAAAAAAATCAAAGCTGACAAACAAAAGGATTTCTTCAGCCAAAAAGAAACGGCCTTTATTAAAATATATTCTCGCAATCTTGAAGATATTACTCATATGATGCCTGAGATAGTCCAAGGAGCAGAGAAATTGAATGTTGACAAAGCCATTATTGATGGGGAAGCGATCGGTATAAATCCAGTAACGGGAAAATTTCTTCCTTTCCAGGAAACAACAACACGAAAAAGAAAATATGATGTTAAAGAGGCCTTGAAAAAAATTCCTTTAAAGGTTTTTGCCTTTGACTTATTATTTTTAAATGGCAAAACACTTTTAAAAACTCCACTAAAAGAAAGAAAAACACTTCTTGAAAAGATATTAGATAAATCGACGTCAGACATCAATCTGACCGAACAAACTCCAATAAAAACAACCAAAGACCTAAAAACTGCCTTTAACAAATACATGAGTCTAAATCTTGAAGGAGCGGTTATTAAAGATGATCAAAGCATATATTATGCAGGACAAAGAAAATATGTTTGGATAAAGCTCAAAAGAGCCATGGACGAAAAACTTACAGACACTGTTGACTGCCTTGTCATGGGTTATTATCTTGGAAAAGGTAAGAGAAACAAATTCGGCATAGGAGCGTTTTTAGTTGGAGTTTTGGATAAAAAAAGTGGAAATTTCTGCACTATCGCAAGAATCGGAACTGGTCTTACCGACGACCAATGGAAAGAATTAAAATTAAACGCCGACAAACTCTCCACCCAGGATAAACCCGAAACATACAATACACCTAAAACCCTTTTACCTGACGTCTGGTGCCTTCCAGAGTTGGTTGTAGAAATCGAAGCAGATGAGATTACCCGGTCACCAATTCACACTTGCAAATTGGCCTTAAGATTTCCTAGACTGAAAAGATTTAGAAATAAAATCCCGGAACAAGCTACAACCATAACTGAGGTAAAAAAACTTTATAAAATGCAGGATAATAAAAAATGATAATTTTAAAAATATTATTTTTAATAGCCCTCTGCCTCCTTTTAGCCTTCTCGGCAAAAATACTACAAGGGTCATTGGAAAAAGTTACTAAAATTTGGGGTATTGATGGATTTATTTTTTCATGTATTATGGTCGCTTTCGGAACTTCTCTTCCTGAAATGGTCATTTCCGTGGATGCAGCTTTAAAAGACAATACAAACTTGGCTTTAGGGAACATAATCGGAAGTAACATTGCTAATATTTCTATAATTGTAGGCGGTGCATGCCTAATCGCAGGAAAAGTTTTAATCCCTAAAAGCATTCATTCAAGTAAGATTTACTATACTTTTTTAATAACTGCTATTCCTTTAGCCATGCTTAGTGACGGAAAACTAACCAGGTTGGAGGGTATATTATTGGTCTTAATATACTTAGTTTGGCAAATATTAATGATAAAAAGTGGGAATAATAGGAAAAGCAGTATTTTTAAAACGCTAAAGTTAAATCTTTTTAATAACTTTAATCTAAGGAAAGAGCTTACAAAGCTCGTAATTTCTCTAGCCGTTTTATTGATTGCCTCAGAAGCCATAGTAACAACTAGCATCAACATTTCCAACCAATTTAATATTCCTCAATTTTTAATTGGTTTTTTTATCCTTGCAGTTGGAAGTTCCCTCCCAGAATTAGCCTTTGGTATTAGTGCCCTTAGGAATAATAAGTCTAATTTAATTCTTGGAAATATTTTTGGAGCGCTAGTAATAAACTCTTCATTAATATTGGGAATTGCATGTATAATTTCACCTATTCAACTATTTTATCCTCAACAGTTTCTAAAAACCACACTCTACTATTTAACAATCTTCTTGATCTTTTATCTTTTTGTCAGGTCAAAGGATAGACTAGAAAAGTGGGAAGGAGCTTTTTTGGTGGCTTCCTATATTATTATTTTAGCTCTTGAAATTCCATAATCCATACTTCTTACATGCTACAATGTCAATATGAATACTCACACTAAACTGAAAATTATTTCTCGAAACACCGAGGAGATTTTGGGAGAAGATCAATTAATAAAATTGATCGAACAAAATACTGTCTTAAAACACTATATCGGCTTTGAAATCTCTGGTTTTGTTCACTTGGGAACAGGACTTTTTTTAATGGGAAAGGTCGCCGACTTAATTAAAGCAGGCATTGAATGCAATATCTTTTTGGCCGATTGGCATACTTACATAAATGAAAAACTTGATGGAAACTGGGATCACATAATAAAAGCGGGGGAGGGGTATTTTAAAGAGGCCATAATTGCTTCTCTTGCCTGTTGGGGAGTTAAGAAAAACCAAATTAATTTTGTTTTGGCAAGCGACCTTTATGAAAATTCCCTTCACTGGAAAAATCTCATGGAAGTTTCCAAACACACCACATTATCTCGAATTCAAAGGTCAACCGACATTATGGGAAGAAGCCAGGGGAAAAGTATAGATTTTGCCAGACTTATTTATCCTCCTTTGCAAGTTGCTGATATCTTTACCCTTGGGGTAAATATCGCTCACTCGGCTATAGATCAAAGGAAGGCGCATGTTATTGCCAGACAGGTCGCTTCCAAAATGAAAATTTCTCCTCTCAAAGACAAGAAGGGAAATGTTATCTCTCCTATCGCCATCCATCAACCTTTGATTATGGGTTTAAGAAAACCTCCAATTTGGCCAATTGAAAATTTAACTAGAGAAACAAAAGTTGATATGAAAATGTCTAAGTCAGATCCAGGGAGCTGTATCTTTATTCACGATACACCTGATCAGATAATGCAGAAAATTAACCATGCATTTTGTCCGCCTATGGAAACTGAGTTTAATCCGATTATAAACTGGACAAAACACTTGATTTTCTGGGGAGAAGACGAGGGAAAATTTTTAATAAAAAGAACTAAAGAACATGGAGGTGACAAAGCTTATACTTCATTTAGTAAGGTGAAAGATGATTACAATACTGGAAAACTTCACCCTCAAGATTTAAAACAAGCAGTAGGGGAGTGGCTTATAAACAAGTTAGCTCCTGCTAGAAAGCATTTCGAAACCACTGAAAATTCTAAAAAGTTTGATTATATGGAGGATCTTCAAAATGCAAGAAAGTAAAAAAGAAATTATATTACATTTTTCTTTAGCTGCCATTTTTACTGCCGTTATCCAAGTTATCTGGTTAATTAAGGGAGGAGTACCTTTAACTAATTATGTTCAGCTAATCATAGGCTTCACACTGGGTAGCATGATTTTGGATCTGGACCACTTGGTTTACTGGTATTTTTTATATCCAGATAAAGAAGAATCTATTCAGGGGAAAAATTTTTTGAAGGAAAGAAAATTCAAACAAGCTCTTGCTCTGATCGGAGAGAACCACAAAACACATAACTCTCTTGTTTTTCATCACATTTATTTCCAGCTTGTTTTAGTTCTTGTCAGTTTTTTCATCTTTTTATCTACCGGAAATATGTTGGGAAAAAGCCTGGTTTTATTTATGAACTTTCATTTGTTAATAGATCAATGGAAGGATTACAAAAATCCTATTCACTTAAAAAATTGGCTTTTTGCCAGAGTGAATTTTACATTATCGGATCAGGGAGTTAGAATCTTTTTAGGCACAATGACATTTGTGTTTTTGATTTTGTTTTATCTGATTATCCAATGAAAAGAAAATTGCCCAATTGCCTTATCTTCTTAAACGAGCAATATCTCTCCCCGGCTCAAAAAGAACTTATTGATGACGGAATCATTCTTCTAAACCAAATAGCTAAAGATAAATCTTTTATCCTCTCTGACTATTCATTCATTGTTGCCCCTTTTGCCAAAGCCTACGAAGGCTTTTTGAAAAAAATGTTTTTAGACTTAAATTTAATCTCGGAAAGAGATTATTACAGCAAAAATTTTCGTGTTGGTAAGGTGTTAAACCCAAATTTGAGGAGAAGAGGCTTCTCTGTTTATCGCCAGCTCGAAAATATGGGAGGAGATGAGGCAAAACTTGCCGAAATTTTATGGAATGCCTGGAAAGAAGGAAGAAATCAAATCTTCCATTATTTTCCCAAAAATCTGCAAAAACTATCTTTAAATCAGGCTGAACAGAGAATTAATCAGATTGTTTTCGCTATCGAACAAGCAAACAGTGTCCTTGACAAATATTTGCAAAGCTAGGATAATTCTCTATGGCGAAAGTTTCCATCGATCAGGAGAGGTGTATTTGTTGCGGAGCTTGTGCTGCTATCGCCCCTGATGAGTTTGAAATTGATCCTAAAATTGGAAAAGCTAGATACATAGGTTCGGGAAAAATTACTTCCGATACCCAACAAGCTGTCTTAGGTTGTCCTGTACAAGTTATTAAAATTATTAAAAATAAGAAAGAAGAATAATGGAAAATTCAAAACCAAATAGCACTCCCTTTTTACAAAAAAATATTTCTATATTGCTGGTAGTTGGAATTGCTTTAGCCGCTTTTGTGGCAGGAAGACTCTCGAGCCAAATAGCTCCCAATATTCTTGGCAGCAAGCAAGACAACTCTTTGCAAAAAGCTAAGGATGCGGGTAAGGAAATAATGGAATTTGCCTCCAGTAAAAGTGATAAGCCGGAAGTAAAATTTTTTGTTATGAGCTTCTGCCCTTATGGCAACGAAGCGGAAACAAACTTGAAACCGGTTTACGAGCTTTTCAAAGATAAAATTGATCTTAAACCTCAATACATTGTTGATAAAATCCAATTTGATCAAGTATGTGAAACTCAAGTTTACAATGAGAAAACATGCCAAGGATATGTTGACCAAGGCTATTTCCCAGATTTAGCCTCGTGTAAAGAGAGATTTTATCCCACCAAATCTGCTTGTATGGAATCTTTAAATGAACAAGCCCTTAAAGTCAAAGATAACGACAACGAAGGATATGTGTCTTTACATGGACTTAATGAAACAAGGCAAGATATAAGAGAAATCTGTGCTTGGAATATGGTTGATGACAAACAACAGTGGTGGAACTTTGTTGACAATGTTAATAAAAACTGCACTTTGGAAAATGTTGAAACCTGCTGGGAAGAGCAAGCTGATTCTGCTGGAATAGGAGTATCTGAAATTAATGACTGCTTAGCAAATGAGGCAACTCAGCTGTTAGATGAAGAAATTGTTCAAAGCAGTCAATACCAAGTCAGCGGTTCACCAACATTTATAATTAACGGTCAACAATATCCCGTACCAGAAGCTTACGCTGAAAATACAGTTATGCAGATCGGCAATAAAGCTTATGAAGTTGAAAAGTACAGATTACCAAATACTCTAAAAGATGCAATTTGCGCAAGCTTTGGAAAGCAGCCAAAAGAATGCTCAACTCAATTAAGCTCTGATCCAGCTTCAACACAAGTAGCCGAGGACGGCAGCTGCGGATAAAACAATCTCAATGGTAAAGTTAAATGCCAAACAATTGAGAAAAACCAAACCCGAAAGCGGGCAATTAGAAGATATAAAGAGAACTCCACTTGTAATTGTACTAGACAATGTAACCGATACCTTTAATATTGGTTCGTTTTTCCGTTTAGCAGATGCTCTTTCGGTTGAGAAAATTATATTGGGCGGCGAATCTGTA
>DIVO01000050.1 GCA_002428285.1 Patescibacteria group bacterium UBA6130
GATTTAAAATCAAAACAACTTTAGACTTATCGGTTCAAGAAATGGCCCAAAATATTGTTGCAAGTGAAGTGGCTAAATTGACCAGGGAGAAAGTAACAAATGGAGCTGTTTTGGTCACTAATCCTAATACTGGGGAAATTTTAGCCATGGTTGGATCAAAAGATTATTTTGCTCAAGATATTGATGGTAAATACAATGTTACTACTGCTTCAAGACAACCTGGATCGTCAATAAAACCTCTAAATTATGCTGTAGGAATTGAGACGGGCAAAGTAACAGCGGCTACAGTTTTTAATGATATTTATTCTTGTTTTCCTCAACCTGGTAATAAACCTTACTGTCCAAAAAATTATGATAATACTTTCCATGGACCTGTAAATCTTAGGACTGCCTTGGCAAGTTCTTATAATGTGCCAGCTGTAAAAATGCTTAAGGTGAATACCTTGGAAACATTTATTGCCTCAGCTTCAGCCATGGGAATCGATACTTTTCAAGAGTCTTCAAACTATGGTTTGTCTTTAACTTTAGGTGGCGGTGAAGTAAAGATGACGGGCATGGCGACTGCTTTTGGTGTATTGGCAAATACCGGTGAGAAAAAAGACCTCGTTTCTATTCTTGAAGTCAAAGATAGAAATGGGAGAGTTTTGGATAAATTCGAAGATTATCCCGGGGAGCAGATACTATCTCCTGAAACCACTTTTATTATTACCAACATCCTTTCGGATAATAGTGCTAGGATACCTGCCTTTGGTTCTCGGTCCGAGTTGGTAATAAAAGATCATCCTGAGGTTGCAGTTAAAACCGGAACGACCAATGATTTAAAAGATAACTGGACTATCGGTTATACTCCATCTTATGTGGTGGTCGTTTGGGTTGGAAACAACAACAATACTTCTATGAGTTATGTGGCCTCAGGAGTAACAGGAGCTTCACCCATATGGAATAAGGTAATGACGCAATTATTAGAAGAAAAGCCCCAGGAATATTTTCCTCAGCCTAGTGGTGTTGTAGGAATGAGTGTATGTAATTTAACTGGCGCATTGCCTTCGGAGGAAGGATGCTCTCTCCATTATGAATATTTTATAAAAGGTAAGGAGCCAAAGAAATCCCAAACAGAGAAGAAAATTATCTTAATTAATGCCGATAATGGAAAACCAGTCCAACCTGGAGAAAATATTGAAAATATTAAATATGAAGAACATATGATAATCAGTGATCCAACTGGAAGTGTCTATTGCTTGGATTGTGCCATTGATCCCAATCAAACAGATCAAGCCTCAACTTAAATATTCTTAGGTTTTAATTACCGACCTTTTACAAGGTAAATTTCCTCATTTTTTCAGCCAAGGTTTGTGATAAAATATAATTGAGCACGTATAAATTAATTGTATATTTTCATGCATTTGAGGTTTAAACCACAAAAATTTTTATCAATCCTTGGAAAACCTATATTTTTCTTGCTGGTCTTTATCTCATTCTCGGTTGAACTTTTAGGAATTATCACCATCTATTTTTTTCGTATAACTAAAAACAGGTTCTTAGCACCTCTAAAATTTAATGTTAAATTAAATTTATCACTTCAAAAATTAGGAGAGATTTTTGCAAAACCTTTTTTGAATATTGGTAATGTTTTATTACGCATTGCTAAAATATTTTTAACTAACTTCATTCGAATAACAAGAAAGATTGAGAAGGGAATATCTCTTATTTTAAATAATAGGCTTAAAAAGATACGAAAATTCAAATTTTCTTCTAAACTCACAGCAAGACTTAGATTGCTTTTTTCTCCACTCAGTTTTAAGCTGCCCAAATTTAAGGTAAGAAAGAGCATCATTGCTCTTGGATTATTATTAACGTTTTTTATGGCTTTTATAGGTTGGTTTTATCTGGAAATATTAATCGACCTTCCCGGTCCTGAGGATTTGGCAAATCATAGGCCATATCTAACGACTAAAATATTTGATCGCAAAGGGAGGTTACTGTATAAAATATATCGACAGGAAAATAGGACCCTAGTTTCTCTTGATGAACTACCTGATTATGTCATTGACTCAGCCGTTGCTGCCGAAGATAGGGAATTTTGGACACATAAAGGCATTTCCTTTAGGGGCATGATCAGGGCGTTTATATTTAACATCAATAATCCGAGCCAAGAGCCAATGGGAGGCTCAACCATAACTCAGCAATTAGTAAAGAATGTATTTTTTGACTCTGAGAAAACTTACACCCGAAAAATTAAAGAAGCTTTGGTTTCTCTTTGGATTGAAAACAAATTTAGCAAAGAAGAAATATTGCAAATGTATTTTAATCAAATTCCCTATGGAGGTACGGCTTATGGCATTGAAGAAGCATCACAAAAGTTTTTTGGTATAAGTGCTAAGGATTTATCGCTTTCTCAGGCAACAATGCTCTCCGGTCTTCCTAAGGCTCCCACTAAATATTCGCCTTTTGGCGCCTATCCAGAGTTGGCTAAGAAAAGGCAAGATCAAGTTTTATTTTTGATGAAAGAGTTGGGGATGGTTAGTGAAAAAGAATACGAGCTTACCTTGAAAGAGCCTGTGAAATTTAAAAGAGATGGGGAAGAAATATTAGCTCCCCACTTTGTCTTTTATGTTAAGGACTTATTGGTGCAGAAGTATGGTCAGAGAATGGTTGAGCAGGGAGGATTAAATGTCTATACAACCTTGGATTTGGATATTCAAAGTGATGCTCAGGAAATATTATTTGAAGAAGTTAACAAGGTTTCAGGATACAACATTAATAATGGTGCTGCTTTAATTACCCTTCCTTCAACAGGAGAAATTTTGGCCATGGTAGGCTCAAAAGACTATTATGATTTTGATAATGATGGCAATGTTAATGTTGTTTTGAGTCCTAGGCAGCCTGGCTCAACAATTAAACCCATAAATTATGCTTTAGCTTTAATAAAGGGATACACTCCTGCTACAATTATTCAAGATACTCCGATTACTTATCGATATTACGGTTCTCCCTCATACTCTCCTGTTAATTATGACAACCGGTTTCATGGTTCGGTGACACTTAGGACCGCTTTAGGATCATCTTTAAATGTTCCTGCGGTAAAGGTGTTAGCCGCTAATGGAGTGAGTAATATGATAGATCTTGGAGAACGGATGGGTATTTCTACCTGGGAAGATAGGGATAGATTTGGATTATCTTTAACTTTAGGTGGTGGTGATGTGAGAATGATTGATATGGCCAGTGTTTATAGCGTTTTTGCCAATTTGGGAATTAAGGTATTTCCTGATCCTTTTATCAAAATTACTACCTCAAAAGGTGAGATTGTCTATTCTCGGTCTGATTGGACGAATGACCAGGTACTAAATCCTGGGGTTGCTTACATAATTAATGATATCCTTGCTGATGATCAAGCCAGACAAATTGCCTTTGGCAGAAATTCCATGCTCCAAGTTCCCGGAAGAATAGTGTCTGTAAAAACTGGAACAACTAACTTGATGAAAGATAACTGGGCAATTGGTTACACTTCGCAATTTCTTGTCGCAGCCTGGGTAGGTAATAATGATAGTACTTCAATGAACAGAGTGGCTTCAGGAATTACCGGAGCTACTCCGATTTGGAGAAGATTAACAGATTATATGCTTGAGTTATACCCCGAAACAGGTTGGGAAATACCAAATGACTTGGAAAGCGTAAAAATTTGTAATATTGGAAACGGGGAAATATGCCAAGGATGTTCTTCGGGTAGAACTGAATATTTCTTAAAATCCAATTCACATATTGCCGCATGTTCTAGTTTTAAGCCAAATGAAGAGATAAACGATAAAATAATGTCTAATAAAGATGAAAAACAAACATGGAGAATTACCAATGCCCGATAAGCTGTTATTGCATTAAATACCAATAAGTTTCTAAGGCCATTTTAGAAATTTTTTCCGTGGCATTTTCTCTATTTAATCCTTTTGACAAAAAAACCATTAGTATTTTTTTCTCGGGAGTGTAAACTATGCCTGCATCTGAAATTCCAGCCTCTTCAATGCCAACTTTATGCGGGGCATTGATGCCGCTAGGTATTCCGGCAGGAATAAAATCATCAAAAGGAGTATTGGTGAGATCTTTTAAAAAAATTTGTTTGTATTCTTCATTTAATAATTTTCCTTCCTCTAGGTTTTTAAAAAAAAGAGCAATGTCTTGGGCGTTGGTCGTATCTTTTTCAAAACTTGTATTATCCAAGCCGTAAGAGGTGATTATATCCTCCAGATTGTTTCGTCCCAGTATTGAGTTGATTATATAAAATGCAGTATTATCTGAGAGGTTTAAGCAATAATGGGCAAGAGTGCCATAATCAATTTTAGATCCCACAGTCGTTGAGGCTAACATGCCGTAACCGTCCTGTTTGTCGTTTTGTTTTAATATCCACTTTTCATTTTTATCTAGCTCTCCTGTTTGAATTTTTTCATAAAATTTTGCTGTTAACGGAAGTTTTAATAGAGAGGCAGCGGGGAAAAGCTCATTCTCATTGCTTGTATAGGTAAATTCATCATCTAACACCTCTATCCAGACTCCCCAAGATGAAGTATTTCCTTGTGAGTTTTCCATAATTGGCAGTAAAAGCGCCTCTAGTTCCTGTGGGTTTTTCATTTTTGGCTCATCAACCAGTGATATGTCCATGCTTGTAAAACTTCCAGAAAATACATTGGATACCGTCGAAGTCAGACTCTCGGGAGAAAAAGTGACTTTATTATTTTTAAAATTAGTATATAGTAAAAAAAACAAACTTAATAGAAAGGTGCCAAACATTAAAAAGGCGATTCTTTCACGGGTTTTTACCACATCTTTAGTTTTATTTTGATTTTTGGATAGTTCCAGTCTTGGTTGATTCTGACCAACATACTCTCTTTCCATTTTATCTTTTAATTTTCATTAAGCTTAATTGACCTTCTTTGGCGCCTATTTTTGAGACAACACTAGCTGAGTTGGTCAATCCCCAGTCAAGACATTCTTCTATCGGTTTATTTTTTACCAACCCCGCTACAAAAGCCGAGCCAAAGGCGTCTCCAGCACCTGTTTCTTCTAGAGTTTTTACTTTTACAATATCTTTATGGATCTTTTTGTTTCCATAAAAAACCATAGCGCCCCTTTTCCCCTGAGTAATAGCTATTATGGGCACATGGGTATGCAGAAGTTCTTCTTCGGGAAGCCGATCTTTTTTAAACAAGAATTTTGCCTCCTCTTCGTTTAAAAGCAAAAAACTTGTCATTTTTAATAGTTCTTGAACCTTATTACTGTTTTTAAGCTCTCTTTTTCCCGGATTCCACGCCACTTTAATATTCTTTTTGCTGGCATAGGTAAATAATTTTTCAGCCAGATCAAAGTTTCCCTCAAGAGAACAAATGTAAAACCATTTTGCCGAGAGACTTTTCCAGTTGATATCTGTGTGTTTTAGGCTCGTCTTTCCCCGGTAAACTAAAATTGTTCTGCCACCATCGGGGTCAACTAAAATTACTGATTGATCGGTTTCATCAGTTTTTCTTGCCTGTATTCTGCTTGTATTGACTCTTTCCTTTTTTAGAAGTTTTAATAGATGCTTACCCAAAAAATCTTGACCAATTCTTGAACAAACTGCAGTTTTCAGTCCGAGTTTTGCCATTCCTGAAGCAACATTTGTTCCTCCGCCTCCGCTTGTTATCACGCGAGTTTGAATATCAATCTTTTCACCATGTGATGCGCATAAGATATCTTGTTTATTGTGGGGAATAACCTTAAAACCTTTTGACAGCATAAAAATATCGATTGTGGCTGATCCAAACGAAATACAGTCGAGTTTTCTTGAGAAAATCATATTTATATTTGAGAAAATAAATTAATAATTTCTTTCTCCAGCGATAGGACTGTATTTTGAGCTAGTTCATAGTATTTCATGCTCTTATTTGTTTTAAGTTCTTTTAAGAAAGTGGTTTTATAAATATATCTCAACTGGCTGTTAATATTTACTTTGTTAATCAGTTTGTTTTTAACCGCTTTATTAAAATCTTGCTTTCTAACTCCCGAACCTCCATGAAGAGCAATAAAACAACTCGCGTTGCTTTTTATTTTTTCTAATCTATCTAAATCTAATCTTTCTTCAACTTTTGGATCATATCCGTGTTTATTACCGACAAAAACGGCTAGAATATCAGTTTTTGTTTTGTACACAAATTCGCTTACTTTTTCAGGATCAGTTAATTTTGCCTGAGGCTCAGTTTCAACTAGAATACCCTTTGGGTGGGCTTTTTTTGTTACTGATCGGCCAAGTTTAATGTTTGCTTGCCAGGGTTTATGAGAAGCGTCGATGTGGACCATGTCAAAACCTAGATTTATAGCTTTAGTAATTGTTTCCATTTTATTCCCGTGATCGACATTGGTGAAGATTGGCAGCCCTTTGCTTTGTTGAAACTTAACCATCTGATAAAAATTATCTAAACCCCAAAATTCTGCTTCACTTTCAGAAACCTGAGCAATCACCGGATTATTGGTTTTTTCTACAGCTGAGATTAAGGCTTTAAAGATTAAGTAGTTATCAATATTGATGGCGAACACTAGCCTTTTGTTTAAAACTTCTTTTAATTTCATCAAATAATGATAGCATTTGAGGCGAAAAACTTCACAATTCAGTTTCCATTATCTGCTTGTAGGTTGGTGAAATATCAAAATCATACTTTAAAGCGACAGTTTGATGAGCTTTGGCTGCATCTTTAAGTTTTTGGAGGAGGAGTTTTTGTTGAATTTGGTTTTCGATTTTTTGGGCATCTTGGAAGGATTTGTTGAGATAATAATGAGCTTCTTTAAAGGAAGAAGCTGCCCATTTATCCTTGTGATCTTCTTTAAGCATTATGGCTGATGCCACGTCTTTGTCAGCCATCATAAGCTCGATTTCAGCTTTATCAAGAGGTTCCATAGTTAAAAATAACCAACAACTATTTCTGGCTTTTTTAAGTAGATAAAAAGGGCTATTGGGGAGAATTCCTGGATAGGGAAAAGAATAGTTGGACACAACTAAGTTATTATCAAGATTTTCCTGGAATTCAATTGAATAAATTTGTCCCTCATCTGATCCCATTTTTGAAGTATCTATCGAAGCTCTTATTAAGGATAAGATTAATACCAGAAATCCAAGAGCAGTAAGTAAAAATATAAGTGGTGTTTTACTGGAAATTTGCATTAACCACTAAATAGTAGCACTTTTGTTTATAGGCTTCAAATGTTAGAATTGTCTAGGTTTAAGGAAGGGTGGCCGAGTGGTCAAAGGCGACGGTTTGCTAAACCGTTGTTCAGCAATGAACGCACGGGTTCGAATCCCGTCCCTTCCGCAACGTAAGAACGTTTTCGCAAAGCGAATTACGTTCAACGTTGCTGGAGCGTTGAAATTTAAAAAATAAATTTCTTACGCTGCCGCCTTCTTCAATTTGTCATTTGTTCCTGTTTAGCTTTGATTTGGTTGCAGATCCATGTCCTCGAAGGAATGTATTTACCAAGAATTTTGACAAAAAACTGTTAAAGGGATAATTTCTCCCACCTTGAAGCTGTTGATGCTGTCGAATCACCAGCTTATTAATTTCTTCAGCACTCTTAAGAATGTCTTTTGTCTTTACCAACTCTTTCTTCATATTTTCGGTGCGCTTAATCACTGCGACAGCAAAACTTTAACAGAACTTGTCGATCTTCCAAAATCCAGATAGTATTATCCAATCATTTCAACCAGATTTTCGGAGATAACTAATGCTTGATCATTGGTAAGCCGATTTACTTTTACGTTATGTTTTGATTCAAAGTTTTGAAGATCAAATTCAACGGCAGGATCATAATGAGGGTAAATAATTTGAGGTATAATTCCGAAACCGGTAAAGTCGGTAACACCGATTTCATTGACGTCGGGGGTAACTTCATTAGCTAGTTCAATAGATGGTCCCATAAGCAGACTGCTTGCACTAAGGCCAATGTAGATTCCTCCCCTGACCAATAAGTCTTCCACGCTTTTTTTGAAATTTGCTTGATGACTAAAATAGGCAAGTTTAAAAGTGTTTCCACCACAAACATATGCTACAGTGTAAGCGGAAAAGTCAGCAGTGGGATTTATCTCAATATCAACAAAATCGACGGTTACAAATCCGAGTTTAATAAATTGATCTCTAGCGATTACAACCCATTTATTGGTTTCCTTGTCTCTAGCGGCAGTGGTTACCATTGCAACCTTGGCATCTCTTGGGTTAGGAACGAAACTCAGAAACTTATCAATAATATTTTGATTAGAAAAACCTTGTGAGGTTAGTATTATTGTTCCCATGAGTCAATTTATCACACCTTTTTATATTTTTTAAAGAAGCTGGTGAAACTTCTTATATACTGAACATTATTCTAAATCAGTTCTAATTTTCTCGAAAATAAACTTGCTCTTGTTGTTTTTTTTGTATATTATTTTTATAAAGAACTATGGAAAAAGAAAAAAATACTCCCTCTGTTCCTGTAGATGACAATCCGAAGATTGAACAAGAGAAAACAATTTATACTTGGAAAGCGTTTGAAAGGCCTTATGTTAAGAAAAACAGAGAGTTTTGGACTACCGCTATTGCCATTCTTGCCTTAGTGTTTTTGATATTGTTTTTGGTGGGTGAGTGGTTATTTATCGCCTCAATCATTGCTTTTGTTTTTCTTTATTACACCTTAACCACTGTTCGTCCAAGATTGATCGAGCACACGATCACCAACAAAGGCATTTATTATGCCGATAACCCAAATCGTTATGATTGGGATCTTTTAACATCTTTCTGGTGGACAGAAAAATGGGGTTATTCTATTTTAAATATCGAAGGCATGATTAGGTTCCCCGGAGTTTTGCAATTTGTTGTAAACGAACCAGATAAAAAAGAGTTGGAAAAAGTAATCTCAGACTACCTGGAAAAAGAAGAAGAGATTAAGAAAAGAAATTTTATGGATAAATCCTCAGATTGGTTGATGAAAAACCTCCCTCTCGAGAGTAAAAAGTAAAAAACTTTCCCGTTTTTTTTATGACATTTTCCCCACATCTGAATGCGGTAATCCTGTTGATTCTCGTTCAATCTACCCCGCAAAAATTGCGGGTCATATTAAACTGACATATAATACATATATTCGTCCCTGTAGCTCAATTGGATAGAGCANNCAACTGCTTGCGGAGCAGTAGGTTGGAGGTTCGAGTCCTCTCAGGGATACACAATGCCAAGTTGGAACAAAACAATTCTCACAAACCACGTTCTGGAAAAGTGCAAAGAAAAGAATATTGAAAAATGGGAATTAAAAGAAGCTTTTACTAAATATAATCTTAAAGAAAAGTCACAAGTGCCTGAATGTGATAATTTTATAAAACGCTGGAAAAATTATGAAGTTGGGGTGATTGTGAAAAGTAAAGAAGACGGAAATTTCATTGTAGTCAGTGCCTGGAAGAGAAAGTTGTATTAAGGTATAATTAAGCCTATTGGAAGGATGTCTGAGTGGTTAAAAGAGCACGATTGGAAATCGTGTGAGTCGCAAGGCTCTCGTGGGTTCGAATCCCACTTNNGCTTTAGCGACGGCGGGATTCGTTTTCATCGTATTTCTTGTTAATTGGTCTATTATATAAATTGGGCTTCGGCGGACACGTCCGCCAAGACAGCATAGGCTTAAGCTTACTTGCCAATTGTGTGTCGCTAAATATTGCCAAGCGAAATACATTCAACTCTGTCGCCTCTCTTCCAATTGATATAATTTGACAAAGCGCTTATAGCTCAATGGATAGAGCGTCGGCCTCCGAAGCCGGAAATGGGGGTTCGAGTCCCTCTAAGCGCACATTTTCAGTGTTTATTCAGTATTATTGTTTAAGATTAGTGTGGCCTTATTAAATGTATTTGCTAAACTTCTAAGTCATGAAAAAAGAATATTCCGCCGGTGGTGCTGTTTATAAGACAGTCAAAATAAAAAATAAAATAGAAACTCTTTGGCTTTTAGTCAAGCATAAAAATACCAAGGGCTGGAGATTCCCAAAAGGTCATATAGAACCTGGAGAGAATGCCCGAAGAGCTGCTATTAGAGAGGTAGAAGAAGAAGGAAAAGTTCAGGCAAGGTCTTTAAAAAGAGTCGGCGTTATTGATTATGTGTTTAATATTTACCAAACCACGATTAAAAAATCGGTCACTTTCTTTTTGATGAAGTTTAAAAAAGGAGTCAATGATCCAAAATATAAAGAAAAGACTGTTTCCAAAACCGGCTGGTTTGATTATAAAAGCGCACTTAAAAAGCTAAGGTTTCCCAAAGAAAAAGAAATATTGATAAGAGCTTTTGAATCTCTTAAGGGTAGGAAAAAAGAAAAGTAGCTTCTCTTGAGATATAATTAAGCACGGTTTTATCTGGAGAGGTGCTCCGAATTGGCTAAGGAACCGACCTCGAAAGTCGGCGCCCTCACGGGCTTGCGGGTTCGAGTCCCGCCCTCTCCGCCTTCGCCCGCCATAGCTTTAGCGACGGCGGGATTCGTTTCCATCCTATTTCTGTAAAATATTATTTATACTGATGTATTATGGGTCGGGCTTCGGCGGACACGTCCGCCAAGTTTCACTTTTTGTGAAATCGTAAGAAACAGCCCCGCCACCTGCTTGAATATTTGGAAGGCAGAACACCGCCTCTCTTGCTGGAATTAACACTTAAATTAAGTGCGACTTCACAACTGCAAGTGAATTTCATCAAGCAAGGACAAAGTGAGAAAGAGACCATGTATCCTGATATACTGCGGTAATCATTACATGTCTAAAAAAATTCTTAACAGACTTGGGCTTGGCTTACAATCAATATCCTTGAGTGTTTTATTGCTATCTATGTATGTTGATGCGTCTTGGGAATTCAGATTATCATTTGGTTTATCACAATACATTAAAGCATTGCTGCTCAACTTAACTCTACTATTTTTAGCGTATAAAAAACCACGCATTGGAGGGATTATTCTTATTCTTGTAAGCTTAGGATGTATAATTATATCCACAGCCGAGCGATTTTTACATCCATCACATTTTTATATTTTTGATCCATTAACTATGTTTCTTTTAACAACAATTCTATTCACCTTGCCATTAATTTCGTGTATACTGTTAGTATTATCCTCAAAGAAATAGTTTAAAATTATATTTATAATACATAAACAATATGGATATTCAACAAAAGCAACTTTCTACAGCTGAAGAGTACATAAACTTTGTAAGAGAGTTTGTAACTTTGCTAGATAAACAACTCGCTATATTTGAAGACTTTTCAAAAAATGAGGAAAAACTCCATGAATTGGCTCATGTAATGCCTGCAATAATTTCTCTAGTAAATACTGTTGGGTATTTGCGAGGCCAGGATGGATTGTTTATAGAGATTAGACCATATACGAAAAACCAAGGGGAGTTCAACAAGTACGAGGCCCTATTTGAAAGCAGACTCAACAAGCTCATAGATGTTCTCATGGGTTCAGACGAAAAAGATTACTATATGGAAAGACTTGAAAGCTATCTGGTTAAATTTAGAACTAAGCAAAAACCAACAATATGGTGATGCTTGCGATTACAGATTAGCCTTCAAAATTTTGTAGTTCGCATATAAAACTGAAAGCTTTGAGCATATCGAAATGCCTGCTTACGAGACATGTATATTCAGTAAGGATAATTTAATGGAAGTTTGTTTTTCTTTTCTTTCTACTCATACTTTTATAAAAAAGCTAAAAAATTGGATAAGAGAAAAAAATAAGTTGACTTCCAAAGTGAAAAACACCGAACAAATATCGGGCAAAAGGTGATGATCTAAATTAGGTGATTGTGATATGTATATTACTATTTTGATAAAAAACCAGCTATCAAGTGAGCCAAGGATTTAAAAAATGGCTAAAAATTTGCGGAATATTGTATGGGATATTTTTTGCTGGCGCAACAGTATTAAGAGAATCGTATTTAACATTATTCATTTTTGTATTTTTTCTGGGTGCAACAATATTTTTGGTATATGAAACGGCGAAAGAGGTTGTTGTAAAAGCGAAAGAGATAATAATGTCTTGGCGCACGCCAAAATTTAAGTCTAAAGTGACAAAATATTGTGATATTGATCCAAAGTTTCCAAGAAATGCTTGGGCGGGGTTTATGTTGATGCGGATCAATGGAAATACAGCGCTAATTCCGGCAAAAAGAATTTATCTTACAAAACAGGAAGAAAAATTATATTTGAAAATTGTACATGATGCAGCGAGAAAAGAGCCGGAGGTTTGGATGCAAGCGCTGGTGAAATTAAAATTTGCTAAACTTATTAAAAATAAAAGAAAGATGTGGACCAAAGTTAAAAAACAGACAGAAATCGATGCATTAGCAAAGATGCTATATTATGTCGATGTATTTAATTACCCAGCTTTATATCAATTGTTGGCAATAGGGATTGGAAGAGATGATGAAGGAAAATGGGAATGGGGGTTAATGACGCGGTTTCTGAAAGGTACGGACCAAAAAAAGATTGAACAATTTATGTGCGGTTGCAATGAAAAAGTTGACGAGAGGTGTAAATATAGCGCTGTTTATGATGTGGAGGAAATAATTTTTGTCCGACCTAATGGCAAAGAAGAAAAACATTATCCTAACGGTTTTGGGGCGGAAGAGGTTTTGAATTAATTTATATACTATATTATTTTATTAATTATTAGCTTATTTAACCCTTACCTTGTTATTATAGACTGCTTATTTGAGTATTATTTAATTATCATCAATTAACCATGATACCCATCAGAGATCACAATCCTTCAGGGGGAGTTCCTGTTGTAACTTACTTTTTACTTGCTTCTAATATTCTAATTTTTATTTTTATGCAGAGTATGTCTTTATCTTCTCAAGAAGAGTTTATTTACACTTATTCCTTAATACCCAATGAAATTATTAACGGTATTGGCCTTTTCACTCTTGTTAGCTCAATGTTTTTACATGGGAGCATTGGCCATATTATTGGCAATATGTTGTTTTTGAATATTTTTGGCGATAATTTGGAGTCAACATTAGGGCATATAAAATACCTACTCTTTTACCTTGTTGCTGGCTTAGTTGCCTCTTTTGCTCAAATCATGACTGATCCTAGCTCGCAAATTCCCAATCTTGGAGCATCTGGCGCTATTGCCGGACTCATGGGAGGGTATTTGCTTTTATATCCAAAACATAAAATCGACATCCTACTTCCGATTGGGTTAGCTTACCGGACCGCCACTGTCCCAGCTTACACCATGCTTTTTTATTGGATAATAGCCCAAATTTTCAGCGGTGTTGGTCAGTTTGCCATTGAAAGCACGGGAGGTGTGGCTTATTTTGCCCATATTGGGGGATTTTTGGCTGGATTAATTTTGATTTGGCTTTTGAGAGGTGTTGGTTTGACCAGAAGTAGTTCCGCTGAAATCTTCTGATAATTAAGTGTTAAAATTTCTCATGACAGCATTTTTTCAGGCGGCTTTTCTTTTATCCGGAACAGTAATCGGCGCAGGCATGTTTTCCTTGCCCTATTCTTTTTTGCTTTCAGGTTTTTGGACAAGTCTGCTCGGGCTTGTTGTTTTAACTCTATTAACATTATCCTTAAACCTTTTTTATGCGAGATTGATTTTGAAAAATTCAGGAGATCATCAGCTTTGCGGATATATGGGTAAATATTTTGGAAGTAAGGGCAGAAGCCTTGGGTCTTTGGCTATTGTTTTATCAGCAACCGGAGCTACGCTTGCTTATGTGATTCTGGGAGGTAATTTCTTATCTTTATTTTTTGGGACTGTTCCCAGTCTTTTTTACCGCTTAATTTTTCTTTTAGTTGGAATTATTTTTTTTGTCGGCGGAATAAAGACAATTTCTTCTTTTGGCGGCATTTTAAGTTTGGGATTGGTTGTGCTTGCAATTGTGTTTTCGGGTTTGGGAATAAAATATTTCCAGTTTCAAAATTTATTTATCCCCGCAACAGATAATTTAGCTTTTTATGGTCCCGTTTTATTTTCTTTATCCGGAGCAATAGTAATTCCGGAAGTAGAGGAAATTTTAAGAGTTAACAACAAAAGGAATAAACTTTATAAAGCGATAGTTTTAGGAACCTTACTACCTGCCATTGTGTATGTTGTTTTTTCTTTCGGTGTATTGGCCATATCTGGAGCGTTTACCACCGCAGACGCACTCTCTGGTCTTATCATCTGGTCGCCTTTGCTGGTTAGGATGGGAGCAGTTGTTGGCTTTTTTTCTTGCCTGACATCTTTCTATAGTCTGGCAAATGTTTTGAAGGAACTTTGTTTAAGAGATTTTAAAGTTGGTAAAAAATTATCTATTAATCTACCCATTTTAATTGGTTTAACAGGGGTGTGGCTAAATGTCGGTTTATTTTTCAAAATAATTTCTCTGACAGGAACCTTTGCCGTTGGTTTGATAGGTATTTTAATTGCCGCAATGTATTTGAAGGCTGGAGCAAAAAATTGGGGAAAAGCAATTTCATATATGATTATTGCCGCTTTTTCTTTAGGAATGATTTTGCAGTTAACCCATTAAAAGAAACAAAAAATTGGTTTTGGATAAACCTGTTAAAATAGAGTATGAATCAGATTGAAGAGATCAAAGCTAAAGTAGATATTGTTGAGATAATTTCCCAAAGTGTAAATTTGAAACCTGCCGGAAGAAATTTAAAAGGCTTGTGTCCTTTTCATAGTGAAAAAACTCCGTCATTTATGGTTTCTCCCGAATTGCAAATTTTTAAATGTTTTGGCTGCGGAAAATCGGGTGATGTGATTACTTTTCTTCAGGAATATGAGCGGATGGATTTTGGCGAGGCTTTGGAGCATTTAGCCCAAATTGCCGGAGTAAAACTTGAAGGTCAGAAATATTCACCAGACGAGTCAATCAAGAGAAAAATATATGAGATTAATGCTGCGGCAAAGTTTTTTTATCATTTTCTTTTAACCAAACATGAGTCAGGCAAAAAAGCTTTAGAATACGCCCATTCGAGGGGTTTAGATCAAAAAATTATCGAAAAGTTTGGACTTGGCTTTTCTCCTCTAAAACCAGATGCTCTAGCCAATTATTTGATCAAAAAAAAGAATTACACCAAAGATGAGCTACTACAAACTGGCATATTTTTTACTTCGCAATATTCTGGCAGACAAGAGCTTTTGGACAGATTTTACGGAAGGCTTATTTTTCCCCTATTAGATCATAGAGAAAATATTGTTTCTTTTGCAGGCAGACTTATTCCTGGATATTTCAAAGATGAGGATAAACGAGGGAAATATATTAATGGTCCTGATACTCCTGCTTATCACAAATCATATAATTTATATGGACTTTGGTTGACTAAAGAAGAGATAAGAAAAAAAGATAAGGCCGTATTGGTCGAGGGAGAGCTTGATTTGATTTCGAGCTGGAAGGCAGGAGTGAAAAATATTGTAGCCATTAAGGGAACAGCTTTAACCCAAGAGCAGATTCAGTTAATAAAAAGATTTGCATCAAATTTAACCTTTTCTCTAGATGCCGATTTTGCTGGTGATCAGGCGGCTTTGAGGTGTGTGACAATGGCTGACAAAGAGGGGTTGGATATGACAGCAGTTGTTTTGCCCAAAGGGGTCAAAGATCCTGACGACTTGGCCAGACTAGACCCAAAAAAATTAATAAAGGTGGTTGAAAAAGCTATACCTATTTGGGATTTTGTAATCAATAATGCTGTTCAGAGAAATGGGACCGATACCCCTCAGGGAAAAAAGAATGTCCTGAGGACGGTTTTGCCCATACTAACCCAAATTGATAATCAAGTAGTCAAAGAAGATTATTTAAAAAAACTATCTCAAACTCTTAACACAAGTTCTCAGGCAGTAATGTCTGAGGCTCAAAAAACGATTGTATCTGCACCAAAAAAAGCCAAGGCAAATATTTTGAGTGAACCTCAAGAACCACAAGACAAACAAGACATATTGGAGGAGTATGTTTTGTCTTTGATTATGCTTAGCGGGAAACCTCAAAATTATCTTGAAAATCTTGAATTTGATAATTTTTTGGTTGATAGAATATATAAGGAACTGAAAAAGTATTTGAAAAAGAACAAAAAATTTTCGTCATCTGCGTTTTTATCTTTTTTGTCTGAGGAGCTTAAGCCCAAGCTGGAGAAGATGTTCTTTGTTTGGGGAGATGATGAAGGCACAAACCTAGATAGGGAATTGAAAAAAATTATTACAGAACTGGAAAGGGTGAAATTAAAAAAGAAACTCAATTTATTGTCTGCCCAGATATCAGAGTCAGAAGAATCGGGAAAGGATATTAAAAAAAACAAAAACAACAAATCTTTGGAAAAACTCCAGGCAGAGTTTTCCGATCTTGCCGATCAGCTTTCAAGATTGGACGATAATTAAAAAAAGAAAGCAATTATCCATATAAATTGCCAGAAAGGATGTTGATTTAAGTTCAATTTGGTGATATTATATTTAAATATGCCCACCCCAGCTATGGAATTTGCCAAAAACAGAAAGTCATTGTTAGCCTTGGCCAAAAAGCAGGGCTTCTTGACTCAGGATGTTATATTGGAAAAAATTGTTTCTCCTCATAAATATATTGAAGAATTAGATAAGTTTTATAACGATTTGTTTGAAAAGGGTATTGATGTATTCGAAGGCATAGATGTTGAGGATGTTAGAAGCGAAGAAGCAGTTTTAGCGGGAGGAAAAATTCCTGCGTTGTCATTGCTTGCCACTTCCACCTCCACCGATCCTGTAAGAATGTATTTAAGAGAAATTGGAAAAGTTCCTTTGCTTTCGGGAGAGGAAGAAGTTACTCTTGCTCAAGAGATTGAGAAGGGTTCTGAAAGAGCTAGAGCAAAACTAATTGAGTCGAATTTGAGATTGGTTGTTTCTATTGCCAAAAAATATATTGGCAGAGGTTTGACCTTTTTGGATTTAATCCAAGAAGGAAATCAGGGTTTGATGAGAGCTGTAGAAAAATTTGATTGGCGAAGAGGTTTTAAATTTTCTACTTATGCCACTTGGTGGATCAGACAAGCCATTACAAGAGCCATTGCAGATCAGGCAAGAACTATCAGAATCCCCGTGCATATGGTGGAAACCATGAATAGAGTGTTTAAGACTGTTAGACAGTTGGCGCAGGAAAAAGGCAAGGAGCCGAGTGTGGCGGAGCTTGCAAAAGCCACAGATCTGTCTGAAGAAAAGATTAATGAAATTTTCCGGATTTCCCAAGACACTACTTCTTTGGCTGCTCCTGTAGGCGAAGAGCAGGATTCTTTTTTGGGAGATTTTATTGAAGATGTCACTTCTCCTTCCCCCTATGAGGAAACTTCAAAAGAGCTTCTTAAGGAGTCCATCACTGATGTATTGACAAGTTTGGATGAAAGAGAAGCTAAGGTTTTGTCCTTGAGGTTTGGCTTGGATGGCGAGCCTCCAAAAACATTGGAAGATGTTGGCAAGATTTTCAATGTCACAAGAGAAAGAATTAGACAAATAGAAGCCAAGGCTTTAAGAAAACTTAGACACCCTTCGAGAAGAAAAAAACTCCAGGATTATTTAGAGTAACCTCTAAGGATCAGTGGTTGTAGTGGTATCTCCTTGTTTAAATGTTTTTATAGTATGGGTCGTTGTTTAAAAATAAATTTAATAGACGATAGTTTATATTTTTTTCTTTTGGCTTCTAATTTTTGACGGGTATTACGGGTATTTCCCCAGTAAGAAGAGCTGCCAAGCTTAACCCCCTTGACGCTTTGAGGTATGAGTAAAACAATTGTTTTACCTTTTTATTCCACTATTTACATCTATCCAGTATTGAACTCTCTCTTCTACTGCTTCTAATGGGGTTTGATCTTCTGGGACTTCTTTGCCATCAACAATTATTTGTCCATTCTCTCCTAGTTTTGCTGCGATATAGTCGTATTTAGTATGAAAAGAATCAGAGCCAGCATATTCCTCTCTTTCGTTAAATCTAATTGCTACAGAACTACCGTCTTCAGAAAAATAAGTCTTAGCTGGGGTAAAGCTGCTTACCAATCTTTTTTCAACATTAAAAAACAATCCAAAGAATGATTCATTCACTTCAGTAACATATACTGGGTCTTTCTTTAACACAAGAAGATCTGTTTTTGCTACCTCTTCTAGAAGTTGAGGTATTTGTGTGGCATTTAGAGTAGCAATGTTTTTTTGTCGCTGCCTTTCAAATTCTGCTTTTTTTCTTTCTTCTTCTCTCAATCTCGCGGTCTCATCGAGCTTTTTTTCTTCCTGATTGGCTAGTTTTCGACTTTGCAATCGACTTAGTGCTTCATCTATTTGTCTTTCTTTATTCATTTTATTTAAGTATTAATAAATATTTTATATTGTTCCAATGTTACTTAACTCTATATTCAGTTACTTAAAGCCTCTTTATATTACTTATTATATCATGCGCTAAAAAAGATTTTGGGTAATAAAAAAAATAAATATTCATAAATTTCTAATAAATAACCTAGTTTCTCAGCTTAATCTAAGCTTGGTTTTATGATATAATTTCCTTGTACATTAAAATATTTAATATATTCCTCGGTAGCTCAGTTGGTAGAGCGCCCGCCTGTCAAGTAGGCAGCCTAAGATAGTAATGTCTTAGTGAATAACTGGGTGAATTCAGGGAAGTCTAAATGGTGATAGTTTTAACCACATGATAATCCTGAGCCAATCCTTCGCTAAAGCTACGGATTGCAAGCAATCTGTTTGATGTTTGCTAATTCAATGCTTTATTGAAGGCAGGTGCAGAGACTAGGTGATTACATCTTTAAGCGCCCAGCCCCGTACACTATTTTTTAAATAGTGCGGGGATGATATAGTCCACGCCTTGACGAAAGTCTAGGATAAAGTGTAAGCGGTTGGTCCCAGGTTCGAGTCCTGGCCGAGGAGCAAGTTAGGCGTTACTCGACAATTTGAGTCTAGTAATGCAGCAAAAAGCGGAGTTGGTTCTGCTTTTACAATGTTCCTACCCTGAATTGGGCACAAAAAAAAGGAGCCCACTAAAATTCAACTGAGTCTTTGACTCCTACAACGAGGTACTTATGCTTTATTACTTATACTCGACTCCTTTTCAAGGAGTCGTATAAATTCTAGGATTTCCTGAACCTGGAGTCAACAGTATTATTGGATATCAAACAATATCAATCATTTTATTTTTCATAGTGCTTTATAAATATCAGGCAATAAAGTATAATTAAACACAATTGATATATGGCTAAGATTGAAGAACTTTTGACACTGAAACAAGCTGCTCAAATACTCAAAGTTAATGAGCAAACTCTCCGACGTTGGGACATAGAAGGCCGATTAAAGGCTGTTAGAATCGGTTCAAGACGTGGTGTTGGAGACCGACGTTATAGACCTGAAGATATTAAAGATTATCTAAACAGGCAAAAGAAATAATAGGAAATAAAATAAATATGACAGATATAAATAATGCCTCAAAAGAGGCAGACTCAAGGATTATTGTTGACCGATTGCTTCGAGAAGCAGGTTGGAACATTGAAGATAAAAATCAGGTCACTACAGAAGAAGCAACTCAAGACGGCAGGGCCGATTATTTACTTTTAGACAGTCGAAGTCGTCCACTAGCCGTTGTCGAAACAAAAAGGTTCAGCAAAGACCCGTACACCGCCAAAGAACAAGCGGAAACCTATGCTAAAACGCTCCAAGCCCCGTTTATATTTCTTTCCAATGGTGAGGATACCTATTTTTGGGATTATGAGAAAGCGGACGCAAGGCTGGTTGATTCATTTTTCTCTCGTTTTGATTTGGAAAGAATTTCTACTTTAAGAAAGTATCAAAAGCCTCTCTCAACAATTCCTATTTCAGAGAAATTCTTTTTTAAGGGAAAAGAAATTACTGTCAGACCCTATCAAAAAGAGGCTTTGCAAACCATAGATAAAGCGTTAGAGGAAAACAAACGTCGTTTATTGGTTGAGATGGCAACAGGAACAGGTAAAACACTAGTTGCCGCCATGATGATTAAAAGATTATTTCAGGCAGGATTAGTGGAAAGAGTTTTATTTTTGGTTGACAGGATTGAACTTGCTAACCAAGCCAAAGAAACCTTTGACGACTATCTTTCTGAATATCCCTCAATTGTTTTATATGGTGGAAAGAGGAGTAAAGAAGGACAAATTGTTATCGGCACACTTCCTACAATTCAATTCCAGATTGACTCATTTACCAGTGGCTATTTTGATTTGGTAGTGACAGATGAATGTCATCGCTCAATTTATAGTATTTATCGTTCCTTGCTTCTCCACTTTGACGCTATTCATATTGGTTTAACTGCCACCCCCAGCAATTTAATTGACAGAAACACATATGAGTTTTTTGGCTGTTGGAATCCATTAAGTAGAAAGGGAGAGCCAACATATATTTATGGAATAAGGCAAGGCATTAATGATGGGTATCTTGCTCCTTACAAGGTTTACCATGCTAGGTCAAAGATTTCTTTAGAGGGCATCAATTGGCAGGGAGAAGATTACGAACCGCAGGATTTGGAAAGAACCATTTCTGTTGAAGATAGAAACAAATTGTTTGTTCAGGAATTTAAGGAAAATGAAGAAAAAAGAGATGGCGACCATCCAAGAAAAACCATTGTTTTTGCCATTACTAAAAGACACGCTTCCCAACTAACTAGATTTTTCAATGAAATGTATCCTGAATACAAAGGTAAATATGCCGAGATTATTACCACTGATACTTTTGACCCGCAAAGAGCTATTAAACGCTTTAAAAAGGAATCTTTGCCAGTTATAGCGGTTTCTGTGGCTATGCTTGATACGGGATTTGACTATCCGGCAGTTGAAAACCTGATGATGTGTCGGCCTACCCGTTCACCTATCTTTTATCAGCAAATGAGGGGTCGAGGTTCTCGTCTTTGCCCTGAAGTGGGTAAAAATGAATATCTTATTTATGACTTTGTTGGCAATGCAGAATACTTTAATGATGAAGGCTATAACCCCTTTGAACAGAAGAAAACAGCTATCAGAATGCCAGTAGAAGAAGTCGAAAAAGAGGAGGTTGTTGAGGAACAAATACCAGAACATATAATTAGGCAGTTTGTCACCATTCCCCTAGGTCAAGCTCACGATGAATGGGTGGAGAGAAAATATATCGAATTTGGACCAGACGGAGAAAAAGTTGATGCCAGAGAATATAAAGATAAATTTGCCGAAGAAGTAAAGAAGCTAGCTGATACCAACGAAATTATTATTAAACTCAAACAGCTACAAGATGTTACTGATGAGGAAGTACAAGAACTGGGCGAACTTCTCAACCACCCCGAATTCTTTTTTAACGAAAACAATTTAAGACAAGCCTATGACCAACCAACAGGCAACTTGGTTGATTTTGTTAAATCAGCTCTCGGAATGCACAAGTTCCCGACCAAAGAAGACAGAGTGAGTCAAGCCTTTGACGCCTGGATAATTCAAAAGAACTTTGCTCCTGAACAAGTCAGAATTTTAAGAATGCTCAAGAATCAATTCTTAGCAGGGAGTAAAGCAGATATTCAAGATTTCAGCCGACCCCCCATCTCACAATATGGTGGTTTGCAATATGCCGTAAAAGTATTCGGTGAAGATGGCTTAAAGCAAGTGGTTACCGATTTACAGCAAGGAGTATTTATATGACCAAGATTCCAAAACAAGAACTCCAGTCAACCATAGACCAGATTTGCAATAAATTGTGGGCAGCGGGTTTGACTAACCCTATTACTTACATCGAACAAATATCTTATTTCTTTTTTCTTAAGATGCTTGAGGAATGGGATAACCAGAAAGCTAAAGAAGCGAAACTTATCGGACACACTAACGGGAATAAGTCCATGTTTGAGGGAGAAAATGAAAAATATCGCTGGAGCCAATGGACACATATTGCCGACAATACCCAGATGTATAAATTCGTTCGTGATGAAGTGTTTCCTTTTATGGCAAACCTTCCAGGAACCAATGAGGCAGTTAGGCGGTTCTTTGATGATGCCAGATTTCAAATTCCTGATGGAGTAGTCCTTCGGGATGTTGTCGATAAACTTCGAGACGTTTCCTTTATCGAGCTCGATGCTGATGTTAAAGGTGATTTATACGAATATCTTCTAAACCAACTCACAACTTCAGGCAAAGCAGGACAATTTAGAACTCCAAGGCATATTATTCGAACCATTGTTCAACTAACCAATCCTCAAATTGGTGAAACAATATTAGACCCCGCCAGCGGTACAGGTGGTTTTCTCTTAGGAGCTTACGAATGGATAAAACTTTGCAATTCAGACCCTAAAAATATTGAGGAATTAGTTAATGGTGGTGGACAGATATCCAAAAAAGGCCCAGGAGACAAGCTCAATCCTTCACAGTGGCAATTCCTACAAAGTGGAACGTTTTACGGCTTTGACGTTGACGCTGCAATGGTCAAGATTGCCACTATGAACCTTATTCTTCATGGTTTGGATAAATCGCAAGTAATAAGGCGTGATGCAGTGGCTGGTAGTCCTGATGAGTGGGAAGACCGAGAATATGACGTGATTATCTCCAATCCTCCATTTGCGGGAACTATTAATAAGGAAAGGGTTAGAAAATATTTACCTGTTCAATCAACTGATACTACAACCTTGTTTTTAGGATTGATGATTGATGCCCTAAGACCAGGCGGAAGAGCAGGGGTAATTGTCAACGAAGGAATCCTTTTTAACCGAAACAAGGCCTCACAGGAAGTAAGACGTTATCTCATGGATAAAAGAAATCTTGTAGCAGTTGTTTCTTTGCCTGGTGGTATTTTTCAACCTTATTCTGGAGTTAAAACAAGTGTTTTGTTCTTTAACAATGATGGCAAGAAAACAGAAAAGGTATGGTTTTATGAAGTTCAACAAGATGGGTTTGGACTTGCAACTCAAAGAAAACCAACTCCAGATAAAAATGACCTTCCAGACTTGATTGAGAAGTGGTCAACCAAACCAGAATCTGCAAACAGTTGGTTTGCAACCAAAGCACAGATAGAAGAGAACAACTTTATTATTTCCTCATCTGCATATAAGCCGTTAACGAAGGATGACTTTGTCTACCGAGACCCAAAAGAGATTTTCAAAGAAATTCAGGAATTAAATAAACAATCCCAAGAGCAATTAAAGAAAATTGAAAAATTTATATGAACTATAAATTTATTGCAACCCAGTTTGGAGAGGCAGTTAAATACGATACAACCGTTAACGAAGTAAGCAGAACTTTCAATGCCCTCACCAACCTCAAAAGGAAAGATTATGTCAATGATGCAATTACTTCAGCTCGTTCAGGATTGATTTATTCATGGGTGATGACTATTGGCGACTCAAACCTTGAAGAATCAGACAAATGTGAACTTGTAAGGCAGGCAATAAATACAATAGTGATAAACGACAAGGTAAAAGAAAAGCTGTTGGGATTACTGGGGACATCGAGATGTTTACCTAAAACGAATTCGTCTAGTTATGTGAACTCAAGCAGGCTAGATGAAATTAAAGCGTTGAATTGTAAAAATTTTGATTTATCTAGGTTGATAAAACTTTGTGACGAGTTAAATATGTCTTTCGAAAATAAGTGCTATTTTTCTGTTGCAATACTGGTTCGGTCATTATTAGACCATGTTCCGCCAATCTTTGGAGTAGGCTCATTTACGGAACTGGCCAATAACTATCAAGGGACAAGGAGTTTCAAGGCACAAATGCAGCATCTTGAATTGTCATCTCGGAAAATAGCCGACTCATATTTACATACACAAATTAGAAATAAGGAATCGTTGCCCAACTCAACGCAAGTGGATTTTTCAAACGACCTAGATGTGTTGTTAGGCGAGGTGTACCGATTATTAAAATAATATGAATAACTGGCAAGCTAAGAAACTTGGAGATATAACAGTAATAAATGGTGGAGGAACACCTCCTACAAGCCATGCTGAATATTTTAATGGCGATGTGCCTTGGTTTACTCCTTCCGAGATTACCTCTGGAACAGTTTCCGTTTTAACTAATAGTCAAAGGCAAATTACAGAAGAAGCAACGAAGTTCTCTAAGGTAGCCGAGCAAGGAACGGTTTTATTGTCTAGTAGGGCAACTATAGGAAATATTGGAATAGTAGCTAATCGTTCAACTTACAATCAAGGAATTAAAGGAATAACCCCAAAAGAAGATTTAAACTCATGGTTTCTTGCTTACTGGCTATTAGCAAACAAAAAAGGATTAGAAAAATCATCATTTGGAACAACATTTAAAGAATTAAGCACAACAGCTCTAAAAAAATTTGATATTACAATTCCGCCTATTTCTGTTCAACAAAAAATTGTTGAGCGTTTAGACTCAATCAGAAAATTGCAGGAATTAAACCAAAAAGAAATTGAAAAGGCAGAAGAATTATTTGACTCATTATTGAGTGTTAAATTTTACCCCAATAAAGCATATAAAAGGTTAAATTTTGAAGATGTCGTTACTTTTAAGAGGGGGCCTTTTGGTGGTTCACTAAAGAAAGAAATATTTGTCTCAGACGGTTTTAGAGTTTATGAGCAAAGAAATGCGATATATGATGATTTTACTAACTGTAGGTATTTTATTACTGAAGAGAAATATAAAGAGATGATTGGTTTTGCTGTTAAAACTGGGGATTTAATAGTTAGTTGCTCGGGGACAATTGGAAAGGTTGCCTTGGTACCGAATAAAGTTTCTCCAGGAATCATAAATCAAGCCTTACTAAAAATTACTCCAAAAATAGATATTGTCCTCAGCGAATACCTCAAATATTTAATTCAGAGTAGAGATATGCAGATTAAAATGTTTGGAAATGCCCGTGGTTCTTCTATTAAAAATATCGTTTCGATTAAAGAGATAAAAAAACTTGTTTTATCTCTACCATCTATTAAAGAACAACAGCAAATTGTTAAGGAGTTAGATTTTGTAGCAAATATACATGAGACTAAAATTCTATTAAAGAAATCAATATCGCAAATCTATGAAAATAGCCTCATTAAGGCAATGAAAGGAGAAATGGTTTAATAATGAAAATTATTTATAAAACAAAATTCTATTGCATGTTTTGTAAAAAAGAACTCCCGTTAGATGTATATGGTAGTGATGTTAGTGCGAGTGAAGATAAGGAATTTGATAAAGAGGTAAAAGAGTGGGGTGAGCATTACCATTGGATAGATGCACACAGGAGATGTGCTATATGTGGCGAATTGGTTACCTCTGATGACTTGGAGTTGTTAGTAAACGATGGGAAAACTAACATTCACGAAGAATATCTCAACCAAACCTATGAAAAAAGTCATAAAGGACATTTGTTAACCGTTCATGGAAAATGCATTAAAGAAAACAACTTATGAAGGTTGAAGATAAACCAAAATATGTTAAGGAAGCAAGGGAGTTGCAAGACTCAATAAATGTCGATTCTCTAATTGATGACCCCAACGAACTTTCTACATTGAGGAAAATTAGCCGCTTGATAGCTATTTTTACCAATTTTTCTTATAACGATGGCCAAGAACTGAAACGTCTATTATTAGAATTCCAGAAGTGGTCAAGACGTAGCACGAGTGTAGGTACTATTCGAAACAGAGCTGTTGACATGCTCCAATTCATTAGCCAAAAAATTGAAGAGATGGATATTTATGTAATAGATGAACCAATAAAAAAGAACCAGGATAGAATTGTCAGTAAACTAAAGAATGAGAAATATTGGGTTCAACAGAATCTGGAAGGAAAAGACTTACATATTATCGTTGGAGAAAGAAGTGCTAAACAAGGAGAGCACATACATGTTATTAGCGACTCAGATACGGGTGAAATTAGGTTCGACTCCAAAGACCAGCAACCAAGTGAACTATTAGAACGAGTGGTTAGTTTAGTAACTAAGAGTGGAACTACTATCGGGGTAACTCAAAAAGGGATTAAAACAACAACTGAATTTATCGAGACAAATATAGAAGGTAATCCCAATAAAGATATACCGATTCTTTATGCAACAGGAGTGCGTCGAAGTGGTGGGTCAAAAGGCCATTTCGAGTATGTCATGATTAAAAATATTGGAAAGGAAATTGCCCTAGATATTCATTGGGGAATCAGAGGATTTGCTTATGAATGGAGACCGACGGAAGAACCTTTTGAGTTGGAGGCTAGCAAGGAGCGAGAGGTTACCTATCCAATTTCGGAAGAAAAGGTATTTAAGGAGGACATTCCTGAGCTAAACGTGATAATGGAGTATAAAGATGTTAACGGCAATGCTTATTTCACTCGAAGAGAGCTTAAACAAATTAGAGTATCATCTGGGGCATTCTTTAAACTTAAAGCTGATACATTTCATCCTCCGTCCATATTAGTAGATGATGGCCTTGAAATAGTTTCTGAGCCAATTCGAACTGGGGATAGAGTCGAGGCCACCTTTAAGATTGGAGTTCAAGGTCAGACTAAGCTGGTAAAAATAGGGTTGAGTGGCAACCTAATAGCTGTTCTAGACCTACAGACAGGTGATTTATTAAGACAGGCAATACTTGAGCTTGCCCACAGGAAAATACGAAAGATGGTTAAATTAGATAGCCTTGCGGATTATAGTTTTACCACCCACGACCTACCAGAAGGTCATCCAGTAGGATTTGGTGCTTACGTTCTCCTAAGAGATTCCATATAGTTGCGTTTGATAGTGCACTTACCAAAGCACCCCAGCATCTTTTTGATGGTTTGGCCTTACCTGTTTCGATATAAGAAATGTATTCCCGAGTATACCCACTCAGATTAGCTAGTTGTTGTTGACTAATGTGCTTTTTGCCCCTTGTTCTTAAGGCATACAGTTCGTTTGGTTTCATAAGTGACCACCTCCATATTTGAATCGTCGCTAAGGACTTTATTCTCTTCTACATCTTTTATCATCTCTAACTGATTCTTTACTTGAGACATTACCTCTTTATCTAGGAGTACAGCAGGAACATCTGCTGGTCTGGGGAGCTGAATTTGTCTTAATCTACCTAAAATATCAGTGGATTATTTATTAAAACGAATTTATTATATCGATCTGTTTTCTTATTAGATAGGAATTTGGACATTATTATTAATTAAGTCTATAGTTAAATTATAATGAGTAAGTTGAAAGATTTTTTACTTGATACAGGTTTTAAAAGAGATAAACTTAAAACTCCTTATAAACTCCTTTTATCGGGTTGTTTTCTTTTATTTATGATACTTTTATATATCATATTTGGAGATTTAGGAATTATTGGTGCGGGAATTTATGCGGGAGTTTCATATTATTTTGGTAAAGGTCTCTTTTTGTTAATTATTAAGGCTTTCAAAAAAGATATTTACTACTCTGGAGAATATAGGGCAGATAAATAAGGAACGCTAAGCCGCAACTTTTATTACATCTGAATCTGTTTCAGTCTTTCTCTTTTATTCTTTTAATTATCATATTTATCTATTTTTGATAGAATAGTCTTAATATGCCGATTTATAAACAGACCGATAGCAAGCTCATTCCTATTAAAGAAAAGAAGGTAGGTCTTGAAAAAACCCTACAAAATCTAGTTGAAGCCAACTTGAGTGATGTTTTTGCTTTGAATTTTATTGCTGCGGAATTTCCTTTAAACAATCTTCGGATTGATACGCTGGCTTTTGATGAAGAAGCTAAGGCTTTTGTGGTTATTGAATACAAGCGAGATAGAAACTTTACAGTAATAGACCAGGGCTATGCTTATCTTGCCCTGTTGCTAAACAACAAGGCAGATTTTGTCCTTGAATATAATGAGAAGACTAAAAAAAATTTGAGAAAAGACGATATTGATTGGTCACAGTCTAAGGTGATGTTTGTTGCTCAGTCTTTCACAAAATACCAGCAGGAAGCTATCGGATTTCAGGATTTGCCAATTGAACTTTGGGAAGTAAAGAAATATGATGAGCGTTTAGTTTCTTTTAACCAGGTAAGAGCGTCTGAAAAAAGCGAGAGCATAAAAACTATTACTAAGAATAAAGATATTCAGCAGGTGTCTAGGGAAATTAAACAGTATTCAGTTAAAGACCATATCAAGTCTAATTGGAGCAAGTCTAGGGAGCTATTTGATGAGTTTTCCCAGCGGGTTTTGGAGCTTGACACTCGTTTTGAGACAAAACCAGTAAAATCCTATATAGGTTTCCGTATAGGAAATAAAAATGTAATAAATGTTAAACCTAGAAGTTCTAAAGTGGTAATCGAATTTTTAAGAACTCAACCTCAGGATTTGAAAGACCCAGAAAAGAGAGTAACTTATTTTAAAAATAGCTTCAAGTATTACAACCAGCACGTAAGTTTATTCAGTGTTGAAAATGAAGATGATATTGACTATGGTATATCTCTTGTAAAACAGGTTTATAGGAAATTTACCGAGTAATCATAATTATGTTTAAACACACAAAAGCTTTTTACCGTGCTATAGCCAGAATTAGAGCAATTGGTAACAAAGATGGTATTGTATATCTTCGCCGTTTGAAATCCAAACTGGGTTTAGGGTATGTAAGAACAGCAAGGCTAAAGGATGAGCTGGTAGAAGCAGGCGTGTTAAGAGAATGGAGTGAAGAAGATCTTAGGGGGCTACCTATAAGAAAAGGGGTTAAGGGTAACATCAACTGGGAACGGTTGAGCAAATTTAGAGTCCCGAAAGAAATTACTAAAAAAGAAGAGGCTCTTGTTAGGGAAGATCGAAAGCAGGGTTTATTCTAAGGATTTCAAAAGCGGTTTTGATATTTTGTAAGGTAAGACCAAACTCAAGTTCTTGGTTGATAAATAAGTCCTTTAGGGGGAGCTTAGGTTGGTTTAATCTGACCATGTTGGAAGGCGGTGATTTATGAAAAAAGATAGACTTCATATAGCTTTAGTAATAGGTGGAGTTATTATTATTGCTGTTATTTATTTATGGAATTCAATGCAACAACAAAATATTTGTGTAGACTTTTGTTTAAAGGAAATAACTAGAAGACAGCAAGAAGCATCTGGTGATACAGACACCATTCAAGGTCAAATGAATTACTGCCAAGACGCTTGTTCTAAGAAAACTTATTAAGGATATTAAAAAAAGTAGTATGGACGCCACCTTTTCTGCACTAATAAAGGAAATAATACAAAATCTTGAGCCTTTAAGAAATTTAAATAACCCTTTTTACAAAGACCCCAATTTTCTTGGGGCTTTTTTAACCTCGATAGTTGCGCTAACGATTGCTTTATTCAATGAACCTTAGAAAGCTTTGGAGGAAAACCAATCTTATTGTAAATAAAGAGATAGTTATAAACAAACAAAACGGCGGAGACTCAATCTACTATAGACTTTTAATTTCCAATGAAGAAAATTACGTGGCAGAAGATGTAGAGATTTATGTGGTTGAAGTTACCAATAAAAACATTTCCTCCCCGTTCCGTTAATTTGGACCCACGCAAGAGTTTATAAGACAGCGGGTGTGTATAGAAATATTCATCCAAAACAATCAGTCCTATTAGATTTATGCAAGTTCATTAAGAGTAGAAATTTGTTGAAGTTTGAACTGGTTGCTGGAGAAGAAGTTTCTGATTATTGTATTCTGGATGGAAATAATAAAGATGTAACCTTGAAAATATATCAGAAGAGTGGGGAAACAATACCTGTTGGGCTAAACCTTGAGTGGAGAAATGGTAATGAGCCATTATTTACTCTGGTAAACTAGTAATACTTTAATTTGTTTTAATCTTTCCCTTGTTTGTTCCGCCACTATTGGATTTTGAAAAGCCTTGATAATTGAATTCAAACTGTCGGTCAGTGTAAAATTAGGACTACGGAGCCAGGCATGACGAGAGGCGTAAAAAGCTATCTTGTTAAATGGATTTAGCCAGTTAAATTGGACTTTTTTGCCCTTTAGCTCCAAGTTCTGAAGTGCCATCTTCAAAAGTAGCCGTTTTTCGTGGACTTCAGAACTTTCAAACAACTTACCTGCGTTAGAAGCCAGTTTTGGCAGGTATTCTGAGGTCAAATAGTATTCTTCATCGGCATAGTTTAGTTTGCCAATTTTCTTGGTAATTTCTTTCTGTTTTGCCCGATACTCTTTTCGTTTTTCCTCAATGTCTTAAATGGATATTTAGGCTGAAATTTCGTAGAATAGCGGAAACAATATGTATAACCAATTGTTTTCAGACCAATGGGTTTTTGATAGATGTGTGGAAAGCGAAAGTGTTTTTATTCCCCTAATTGTTATCGTTTCGATATCTATTTTGATCTTTCTTTATCGTTACTTGAAAAGGCGGAGGGCGTTTTTCATGGTCGCTTTCTTTTTAACTCCTCTAATTGTATTTATTGGTAGTTTGCTTCTGGGGTTTTCTGTTTGTAGTGCAGGCTCAATTTGGAAAGGGATAAGACCTGCGCTTGAGCTCGATAACAAAATGAAAAAGGTGTGTGTGAATGACAAGTGCCCCAAATCAGAGGATGAGTTGTCTAGACTAGACACCAATCCTTATCAGCAAATATCTTCTAATGCATAGATTAGATATAATTATAATCAGTCTACCGGAGAATTTGTTTGCTATGTTCAATCAAGCAGGTACTATGTAGGTATTTTTCAGAAGGGCACATTCGGTCTCAATAAGATTTCCCCATTTTTACCGATAAAACACTGGGAAAATGTCCCGACCTATAATGACAAGGTAGAGCTGCTTCCTTAGTCTTGGTTGTATTTATTACAACGATAATTGTTCTGATACTGTTTGTGGCTCGTCTTTGGTTTGGTTATTAAAGCAAACCTTCGCTTTAAGTGACGTCCTTTTATGTCATCCAGAGCGGGGAGCACAGTTGAATTTTTAGGTCGATTTGCGAGTATAAAGTACGGTTTTTTCCAGTTCCATCGGGCTTTTCCGTCCTTCCACTCCAAGTTCTCACAGAAGATATCGGTCATTTCCCTTTTGTTTTCCGGTAAGTCTAATCGTAATTTTTTGGTTACGTATTTAATGTTATAACTAAGAACCCTTATGGGGATTGAGCTATTTTGACCTTAAAAAGAGGAAGAAGCAAATGTAAGACCTTAATTAATCTCTATTTTGCCTGTCTTAAACTACTACCATCCCATTCAATTACCGGTTTATCACCATATTTTGCATTTATTTCTACAGATTCACTTAACCATGTACCATAATCTATTGTCTTGTTCTTTGGACCCTCAAAAGGGGCAATAGCAAAATACACTGTAATCTTGTAACTATTTGGAGGTGTTTCCACTAGTTTACCACTAGCTTTTAGATCTGCCGGTCGGAAACCAGACTCAAACCCTTCTCCATTTCCAAATACCTTACCTAAAGTATAGATACCTCCTAGATCTCTATCTTCCGCAGGGTTAGCATCTAAATCATCCCAACACTCAGAGGAGTAACACATATCCATCATAAATGAATCGCTACTAACATTGACCACCTTTATAATTTGAATACCAGCATTCTCTGCTGAATTACTCTCTTCTGCTTTTTCTTCTTTCTCTTCAACCTTTGAAGTATCTTCTTGTTTCTCTACAACACTACCCTTTTGTTCTATCTCTTTAGATATATCTTCTACAAACCCTACTACTTCTTCTTGAGTCATTGGTTCATAATCTTTGTTAATACTCTTTATCCACTCCTCTACCTCAGCCACTTCCATTTCTGCAACAGTTATATCTCCAGGATATTGAGTATTTTTAATCACTTGAAAAGAAGGATGATATTCAAAATTTTTAAGATCTATTCCAATAACTTTTCCTTCCTGAACAGTATCTCTAAATTGCTCTAGTCCGACCATAACTGAATCAAACTTACCATAAGCTGAACCCAGATTATTAGGGATATTAGTTATAGTTAAAACAGAAGCAATGGGTTCTGTAACTGTTCTAACATCCTTGACAAAGGAGGATACCTTGTTCCTATCCCCAAGGGCTATTTTCGCACTATCTTCAGTTACCTCTAGAGCCAAATCTGCGCCTACAACAACTGTAGTCACTTGAGCTACAGTTCCCGCAGCACCACCAGTTGCTACAATACCCCCTACATAAACAGTAACTTTACAAGTGTCTTTAACAGCAATAGCTTGATTCTCTAAATTCTCAAAAGTATCTCCTGCTTCTCCCCACGCCTCTCTAGTTACCATATCTTGAGATTGATTTAGTATTAACTGAGCCCTTTTAGCATCTACTCCTAGATGTTGAGCCAATGTCCTTATCTGTCTTCCTGCAGGAGCCTTCTCTACTACTGCTTGGACTTCGGCATAGGTATATGCATATGCCTTCTGTACAAAGTTAAATGCCGTTGTCTCATTAGACATCTCCTCTGCATTCTCTTCTAGTTTTAATACTTTACTCTCTAATGCTTCCCACTCTTGAATAATTGAGGCCATCTGTTCATTCCAATCATCGTAGCTTTCATAATCTTTTGCATTTACTAAAACATTATCCGTTTTGTATCTTAATACTAAATACTCTTTAGATATTGTCAATGTATCCCCATATACAATCTGCTCTATCTTTTTATTATTTCCAAAAAGAAGGAAAGCCAGAACTGAGAATATGATAATAAAAGAGAGAAGGAGAAAAATATTTTTTTTAGACATGTTATTTTTAAAAAAAGATTTAGATAGTGATTATTATAGTATAAAGAATATATTACTCCAATAGGTTATTCAGGTTCTAAACGTGTATGTCCCGCCATTATTGAGTTGTTCCAACAAGACCCGTCCACTACCCTGAAATATTTTTAAAAGCTATTGTTAGATACATAAAGTATTTATAAATATCTTCATCTGTAGAATTATATTGGTTCTCATATTTAAAATAATCGACCCATATCTCTCTCATTCTAGTAAGTTCTCTATACTGAGATGGGGTTAATTTAGATCCTTTTGATAAATCAAAAAGCTTTAGTGATCTTATAAATGCAATATCCGCATACTCTTTATTGTTTTTATTTCTCCAATTAACAGCCCTGTATACCTCGCTACCAATATTGGCCATCTGTTCTAAATATGGCTTGCTTTGCCAACTACTTTGTGGTTGTTTTTTATGTTGAATATTTCTCATTATTCAGTAATTTTAGAATTAACAATATCTAAAATTTTTTTTCGAATATCTTCATTATCTACCCCTCTTGAGTTATTATTTTGAGAAGGTCTTAAATTAATCATAGAGTCAAACTCTATTCTCTCTTCTTTGTCTAAATCTGGATATATATTTATACCCCAAAGATTTCTTGTTTAGAACCTAATTGAAGTAGATATGCTTCCTCATCTGAGTGTAACTCAGCATTAACAACTAAAATTTCCTTCTGCACATCAACAACGGCTTTAACTAAATTATGGAACATTTTGGATGACATGTCCTTTAGTTCTTTAATACTAATCTTGTCTTCTACAATTTTCATATCTTTATCATATCAGGAATTATGTTTTCTTTCCTCTCTTTTTATACTGTATTATTTGTCTCATTTTGTGAAAAAAGTCAAAAGCGGACTCAATTAAATATCTCTTGATTCAAAGTAGGAATGCTCTTTAAGAATAATCTGCTTGGGTGGTTGTCCAATGGCTAATGTGTGGCAAAACGGTCTACCGTTGGAAAAATCTGCCCATACATGAGTAATTGAACATGCACTACTACCTGAATTGTTGCTAATGATAGCAGAAAATCCTATAATGATGGAGATTGTGATGGAAAACATCATTCTAGACTAAACTGAAAGGATGTGATTCTAGTGAAAAAGACTACTGTGAAGTTGAAGCTGGCAAATCTTATTTCTCACTCACAAGGAAGATGGGTATATTTTACAACTAAATACTGCGTGTGTTGGTAACCAGGTAGAGGAAGGTTGGGAACAGAAAAATGTCTATCTTGGAAAAATGTGGCTGTTGAATTCGAACCAGAAGTGGGGGGCCGTTTGTTCTTGGGGTAAAAGATAGTGTCTAAGTTACTGTAAATTTAGGTAGAGTTGAAAGAAGGTTCGAATATAGTTAAGGAAAGAGATCTGAAGATAGATGGCACGTTGAAGGAGCCACTATAACTGGACCTTTGGACACTGACTAGCGAGACGAAACTAAATTTATGCCACCTTCGATTTTTGTTTCTATGCATCCAAAGAGTGAGAATAAGTACAACAGATTACCTGCTGTAGATTCAAAAATGAAGGCGACTATGAATGGTCTAGCTAGTGAAATAGCTACGGCTTTCAAGTAAGGCGAGAATGATAGCAGACTATAGATTGCGGGGATAAGGGAAGGTTTTACTTTCTCTATTTCCTCTTTGATTTGGGCTACCAGCCTAAAGTTAGAGAAAACCTTGATAATACTGGACAATTGCGTGGTTATATTAACGTTACGATCCTCGAGCAAAAAATATATATAAAAACTAAAGCAAATTTGTTTATGATATTATGTTTGTATGAGTGAAACTGTTCCTTCAATTGGTGTTCCGCGCTCGGTTGTCGAATCTCCAGAATCCATAATAAAAAGTGAATCAGCTCCATTTGTTGGCTACCTCTTAGTTGAAAATCTAATTAAAGAAAGAATTATAGACGGGTCAATTTTATTTGAGCCATCGGAAGAAAATAAAGAAAGAACAGCTGTTGTAGTTGAGAAAGTAATGTCAGAGTCTAATAAATCTTTAATTGAGCCGATTGAAATTACCGAAGACTTCGAAGTCATAGAACAAAAAGGTAAAAAAATTCTTGCCGACTACATTACAGATTTATCCGTTAGGGAGATTATTTCGGATAACATTATTACTTTAACCAGTCGAATAACAAGAGCAGAAGATATCAGGGTCTTACAAGGCGAGGGGGGCATAAATTATGATTCCAGAGCAGATAGTGGTAGGTTTGCAGATGAAGACGGAAACAATTTTATTGAAATCTCATTTGGAAAAGATATCTTAGGTAATAGGATGACTTACTATAGTAAAATATTAAATAGCCTTGGAGTTAAAACTGACCAGGGTGCTCTTCTCGAGATGGCTTTAGCTTCAATTATTGGTCACGAATGGTCACACTCTGTTCAAAGAGCTGTTAAGACTGATTTGGCACTCAAGCTCGAAGCGGATGGAAGATATAGCGAATCCCTTGACGACGATTTAAGTGTTAGCCAAATATCAAGAACTTTACTTTTTAGAGTCGCTACTAGGGTTGTATCTGAAACGGGGGTAATAACCGATTTAAAGCCGGCAGATCAAGAAGAGGTAGATAGCGAGAGATTTGCTACTGGATTTGAGTGGGATGCGGCCACTAGCGTTTTAAGAAGAAGAGGATTTTCTGAAGAAATTACAAATGGTTTCAGACAAAAAATAATTAAAGACGCTGAGAAAAGACTTGATGGTATGAAAAGCTTCTTTACTTGCCTACAGAATCTGGGCATTGATTTAGACGATATTCCCACTGTTTGTATGAACGCAAGACTAGCCCTAAGGTCCTACAATATTTCCATTCCAGATATAATTCCTCGACTTTGGTCGGATGTGGGTTACGAAGCCGGCTACACAACTAATGAATTAAAAGAAATTCTTACTTTAAGTGAGCAAGAAGCCAGCCGTGCTGACCTTTTTAATCAAATAATCGAGATGAGAGAAAAAGAAACCGAATATTAATTATAAATTCTATATTTCTTCATCAAATACATTTAAAACCGGCTCCAAAATCGTTCTATCCGAACAGAGGTACGAAAATTCAGAACTCTTACAACAGGACAGTAAGCAGGAATAATCATTTTAAGAGAAGGTGTAAACTTATTACACATTCCAAGTGTTTGTCTTATCTATATTGGTAAATTTTACTACAACTCGACAATGATCGGCTTAGATAGTACAATTATAAGATTGAAAGGAGGCAAAATATGAAAGGAACAATTAAAACAAAAACAGATAAAGGATTCGGATTTATTTCTCGTGAAGGAGAGGAAAAGGATCTTTTTTTCCACTCTAATGATTTGAGTGGTGTTACGTTTGACGAGCTTCAAGTAGGAGCAGTCGTTGAGTTTGATGTTGTAGAAGGTGACAAGGGTTCAGCTGCAAAAAATGTAAAACTCGCCTAATAACGTTAATTGAACGATACAAAAAGCCTCGCTTTATGCGGGGCTTTTTAAGTTTTGGCAGAATAGAGACATGAATAGGTAAATCTGTAGGTAGGGTAAGTTATAAAACAACTTCCAGGTGCGGTTGGTTTACACCTGCCCATGGATGAACTTAAATCGTTCAAGATCTTGTGCCAAATGTTTTATTTCTTCCAGCCTCTTTGTTGAAGTTGGCTAATAAACCTAAAATCCTCAAAAACCTTGAAAATAAGTACAAATTGACTGGTTATCTTTACCCTTACTAGAAACAAGTTTTGCTTAATTATTAACAAGCAAATTTCTATTAGGATTGTTTATATTAACCTTACGATCCCCGAGCTTAGGTTGACGAGAGGGTAAAGCTATTTTATTAAAGGGCTCTTTATCCACTCAAGTTGGACTTTTTTGTCCTTTAACTCTAAGTTAATTAATCTGAATATCTTTGAGAGATAACCCTTCTTTTTCCTGTTTAAGCGTTGATACTCTGGCTAAAATTACAGCTTTGGTTATACTGAAAAAGCGTTTCCTTTACCTAAATTGCATTTTTGGCATTTAGTTTCTAGGTTTTCAAGTATTGTTTCGCCTCCTTTTGACCAAGGTATTATATGGTCAACGTGTAGCTCAACACCTTTTTCCTTCATAGGGCTTCTTCCGCATTTTGAACAAGTAAAACCATCACGCATTAAGATACGAAATCTAAGCCTGTCTGAAATATCTCTGGTTGTTTTATGCTTTATTTCTTTTTTAATATTTTGTTTTTCTTTTTTATTAGGCTTAGGCAATTCAGTGTTTGGCCCATCTTTATTGATATATTTAACAAACTCTTTTAGTGCTTTTGTCCAACTCCCAAAATGATATTCGTATGCACCAGCAACAAATTTTGAGAGTGGTTTTTTCATTTCTCTATATTTTGGTTGTCTTCCAAGCTTCATCCAAACTTCCTCAAGGTTTCTAAAATATTCTTCCAATGAAATACCTAGGTTTCGGCTTTTCTTTAGCCCAGCCTTTTTTAATGTTTTCAGCCAACCTCCAAACCTTCTTGAGAGAGTAGATGAGTGAAATTTGCCATTAGAATTGTATTCTTCCGCAGTTACGTATCTTTATCCAGAAGTTTTGAAACTCTGATTAAATCGTTAATAAGTTCATTATTTGTCACATTTCTATGATAATCAGTAAGCTCAAATTTCATTTTTTATTTTTTTCGTCTATCCAAGACCAAATTGAAAACAAAACAATAAGAATGATGCCTGAAACGATAGGTAAACTTAAAATTGAGGGGGCAGTAAAAAGAATAAGAATGACAGTGACATGATTATCGCCTTTAACATTTGAGTTTTTGTCTATTCCCATCAATTTCCCAAACAACTTGGGGATTAAGTAAAGGCAGATTAATACTACTGGGAATGCAAAGATAAAGTATTGCTGGTGAGTGATGCCAAAAGTAGTTGAGAAAAAATTAGATAAGTAGTAGTCCCACGGCTGAGTGGTGCGAAAAGCCTCAAAATTCTTTTGAAAAAGAATGACTCTGATCCAATTAAACGAGGTAAAACCTGCAAGTATCAAGTAGAGGATGATAAATGGGATTTTGGCAATTCTGGCATTTATACCCATACTTTATTTATACAACTTTTGGGGATAAAAAGCTGGGAGAGGAGGGTTAAAAGTTTAGGAATCGGTTGATTTCCTTGTTCGTAAATTCAGGGTATTCCAGGTAGTTTGCCCAGTCTGTTCGTCGAAAAACATACCATCGTTCGAGCATGAGTAGATTTATACTTGAAGTTGAAAAAGCCAATTAGTATCCAATATAACCTTAAGAGTTTTTGTCACTTCTATATTCTATAATATCCCCAGGTTGGCAATCTAAGGCTTTGCATATAGCTCCAAGTGTTGAAAAGCGGATAGCTTTTGCTTTTCCATTTTTCAAGATGGATAAATTAGCCATCGTTATTCCGACTTTTTCAGTCAATTCAGTGACACTCATTTTCCGTTTAGCCAGCATTACATCAATATTTATGATTATTGCCATGGTGGTTCCTTATACTGTTAAATCGTTTTCTAATTTGATATCCACAGCATTTTGTAAAAGTTTTTCAAAGATTGCAGTAGCAGTAGCAATTACTATGGAAATGAGAATAGCCACTAATCCCATCATTGTTGGACCGGCAGTATCATCTCCTTGAGCCACAACTCGAATATAAATAATAGCAACTATCAGAAAACCAGTAGTAACTAGTACACAATATTTTATATTCCTGACCGTATTGATAACTGTTTGGGAAAAAATTTTATTTTTATCAACATAATCTAGTAACTTAATGGCTTGATAGAGTGCCACGAAAAAGGGAATAGTTGCTATATAAGCATAGATAATAAATGGATCTGTATAAACACCTATAAGATCCAAGTTAGCGGCTCTTCCTTCTGTCTGAGGGAATCGAATCATAATGCCCAGTGTGACCACGGCAATAAATAAAATGACAATTTTTAGAAATAAAGTTGAACTTCGTTTCATATAAAAGTATTCTACTTAAATATTTATTGATTGTCAATATATTATTATTGTTATTCGTTATATGGAGGATGAAAGCTAGTTACGAAGTTTAAAAAGATGTTTAAAAACTAAAATTGGAATAAAAATACTTGATCTTACACCTTGATAATTAACAATCTCCTATCTTCGCAGGTTGGATCAATTAGCATTTCTAAAACTTTAATTTCAGAGAGCCTACCTCTTAAAAACAAGCTTAAAGTTTTTCGGGCAATGCATAATTTAACTCAAGAACAATTAGCTGAAAAAATCGGCGTTAGTAGGCAAACGGTAATTGCCATTGAGAGTGATAAGTATCTGCCATCTTTAGGCTTAGCTTTTAAGATTGCTCATCTTTTTGAAGTTAAAATTGAGGAAATTTTTATTTATAAAGGAGGCAAAGATGAAGATTAAAGGTACAAAGCAAAAGCTTGCTTATCTTTTTGCTATTGGTATCAGTGTTTTTCTTTTATTCTTTTTTGTGACTTGTGTTTGGATTGGATATGATGCCAAAAAAATATGTCAGGAAGCGAAGTGGGAGTATAAAAAGACAGATTGCGTTGAGGCGCTTATTGACACGCTTGATGATGAGAACCAGGGTTATAGAACGAGAAACCATGCAATTTGGGCATTAGGTCAGTTTGGTGATAGCAGAGCCTTGCCTGTGCTTGAAAAGTATTATACTGGTGATATTCCCGATAGAGAGCCTTTAGATGATGTGATTAGTCAGTATGAATTGAAAAAAGCCATAAATCTTGCCAATGGCGGATTAAATATTTCTTCTTGGGTATGGAGATACTGAAAGAAAATACTCTATGTTAATTGTATTTTATAGTTTAGGTAGTAAGCAAAACCGGTAGTTTGGTGCTAGAATTATTTTTATGATGGTAATTGATGTTTATATTGTCAGCCAGGTGAGCGAATCATGAAATCATTAGTTACCGGCGCATTTGGGCAAATCGGCACTGAGCTTGTTCCGGCACTTCAATCGCGGTGGGGAAAGAAGAATGTCATTGCTTTAGGCAATGTACACATACCAAAAGACTTTGATGGGATTGTTGAGATCGGCAGGTTGCCAGACAAAAAACTTCTTGAGTCGATCATAAAAAAACACAAGATTGATACTATTTTTCATCTTGTTTCACTGTTATCAGCAAAGGGTGAGGTCGATCCAAGCCTAACTTGGGATGTTAATGTAGGAAGTTTAAAAGACGTTCTTGATCTTGCCAAAGATTTTCGCCTTAAGGTGTTTTGGCCAAGTTCTATTGCCGCTTTTGGACCAACTACTCCCAGACAGAATACTCCTCAGCATACAATACTTGAGCCAACCACCATGTATGGAGTTACGAAGGTTGCTGGTGAACTATTGTGTCAATATTATTTTCTTAAAAATAAGGTTGATGTTCGAAGTGTCCGCTATCCCGGTCTAATTAGCTGGAAAGCTGAACCCGGAGGCGGAACGACTGATTTTGCGGTTGCAGTTTTTTATGAAGCGATTAAAAATGGCACCTATGACTGTTTTGTCCAAGAAGATACAGTTTTACCAATGATGTATATGGATGACGCTATCCGTGGCACCTTGGAGCTTATGGACGCACCAAAGGAAAAAATAACTATTCATACGAGTTATAATTTTGCGGCAATGAGCTTTAGTGCCGGTGATCTGGTGAAGGAAATCCAAAAGCATTTAAAGTTAAAAGTAAAATATCTTCCGGATCATCGTCAATTAATTGCTAATTCATGGCCTCAATCAATTGATGATAAGCAGGCTCGGCATGATTGGGGTTGGCGGCCGCAGTTTGATCTTGAGAGAATGGTTAAGGTGATGATAAATGAATTGGAAAATAAATTAAAAGTCTGAATTTAAACGATCAAACTCCCTCAGAATCATGATTAATTAACTATGATTAAAGAAATCAGAAATATTAACTGCCTTTTATGCTAACCAAAAATCCTTATATTAAATTTAAAATTTAAAGTTTTAACAAATTGGTTTGTATTATTCTTCAGACATACTTTCCAGTTGTTGTATTTGCTCTTCTGATAAATTACCCGACATTGCATCGTCAACGTCTATAAAATTAATGTTGGGTGGTGGTGAAAAAGTAGATGGTGAAACTAATGTTGGTGAGCAATTAACATTTTCTGCCAATTGGCTTGGATCCATTCCCGGAAACAAACCCTCATCTGTTGTCTCAAAGCACATTTTAAAACCAGAAGTATCACCCTCTTGCCAAGACCACATACAGCTTTCTTTAATTAATACATTGGACATTTTCCGATCCATTTTTATCTGTCCGATATATTGGTTTCCCTGAATTATTCCAGCCACTGTTCCTTGTTCTTCATCGCTCTCAACTATGCTTCTACATTTCAAAGGAGTATTTTTTAAGATTGCATCTTTGAAGCTTATGGCTGAAGTCAATGGGTTTTCATCTGTTCCTGTGTTTTCTATTGGGTTTAAATTTTTATTTTTTGTAATTAAAAAAACACCAGCTAGCAGAAATATGGGAATTATGATTATTAAATATTTTTTCAATTCGATCACCTCATTTCAAATAAAAATATAATACTAATTTTAAATTATCGTAACGGAGTATCTAAAATCATCTTTTGTTTGAAATTAACCATTCTTCTTTCAGCTAATTTTCAAGTTTCTTAGTTATCATTTTTATATTAAACAAAAATATTTAAGAAAGGGGGTGAAAAAAATATGAATAAAAAATCAACATTACTCGGAACAACAGCTTTAGTTTTAGGCGCTTTGATAATGAGTCCTACAATAATTGGTGCTTATCAAGGTGATCCTAATGTCCAGGGTCCAAATTGTACGCCTGAAAGACATGAGGCAATGGAACAAGCTTTTGATAATAATGATTATAACTCTTGGAAAGAGCTGATGTCAGGAAAGGGTAGGGTTTCTCAGGTAATTACCGAAGAAAACTTTGCCAGATTTTCTGAAGCGCATAAATTAGCTCAAGAAGGCAAGATCGAAGAAGCAAAACAAATCAGACAAGAGCTTGGTCTCGGATTAGGTAGTCGCAATGGTTCAGGTGATGGACAAGGGAATAAGGGACAAGGATGGAATAGATAAAAGATCGGAAAGACGCCAATCCTCATAGCTATAGATATGAGGATTTTGGCGTGTATTTAATAAATTATAATAATTGCCATAGAAAGTTTAATGCGTTATATTTAAAAAAAGTATTTTAAAAAAGGAGGTGAAAAAATATGAAGAAAATAACATCAATTTTAGCGTTAACTTTTTCTTTACTGCTAATCCCAACCATGGTTTTGGCTCAGCAAGGACAACAGGGTCAGGGTATTCAGGATCAAGACAGGATTCAAGACCCGGCTACTCATGAAGGTGCCACTGTTGACCCACAAGGTAATCAGGTTCAGAATCAGGTCAAAACTCAAAACGCAGGTGAAGATAGCCAGTTAAACGTTAACACCCAGGAAAGTCTTCAGGTAAATGAGGATAGCCAAGGCAGAAGCGATACCGCCAGACAACACATGAGCAATGTTGCTCAAAAGGTAGAAGAATTGCTTAATAATGAGGAAGCTCAAGGAGGTATTGGTCAACAGGTAAAAATTATTGCTCAACAGCAAAAACAAGCTCAAGGTGAAATAACTGGTCAATTGAACAAGCTTGAATCTCGACAGGGCTTGATGAAAAAACTTTTTGGTGCAGACCAGAAAGTAATCAAAAATCTAGAACAGCAGATGGAAAAAAATCAACTCAGAATTCAAGAGTTGCAGGAACTGCAAAACCAAGTTACTAACCAGGCCGAGGAAACTCAGATTCAAGAGTTGGTCCAAGCTTTAGTAGAGCAAAATACAGCTCTGGAAGATCAGATTCAAACAGAAGAGCAAGTAGGCAGTGTTTTTGGCTGGTTACTAAAATTATTTGACTAAACATTCTTTGTTAAAAAGAGGTGGGAAAGATGAAAAGGTTACTAGTGTTATTGTTTTTTGTTATTTTTTTTGCGGTTGTAACACAATCGGTTTTAGCTGGAGGAGATAAAGTAAGGAGAGATATGGGTGATGGTTCAGGTCGGCATCAAAATGTTGTTTATGGCGACCCTGTATTCGACGGTGATGGATGTGGTGAGTAATGAAAAAGAAAAATGAGTAATCGGATTTAATTCTTTAATTACTTTTTTCACCTTCCCTCCTGTCCATTGACAAAAAATTTGTATTGAATATAATGAATAAATATTCAATATATTTTGATTAGTAATTATGTCAAATTTTCAAAAAGATTCGAATTCAACGCGAACCAAAAATAACAATTTGTCTGATGGCAAAGGCGTCAGAATAAACTTTAAGCTTGCGGTTTTAGCCATATTTTTAATTGCATTAGTAATTAGCTTGGCTAGCATTTATTCATCAAAAACTAAAGAATTAAAAGAGCTTGATTTTGAAATCGAACAGAAAGAAATCAAACCTCAAGCAATAATGATTCTTATTGAATATAAAGATACGGTTGGCTTGGTAAATTTTGTTAATGAGCTTAATAAGAGAAATATTTCAGGACTTCTGCACGTTTCTCCGGAATTCGTTGAGGCCAATTGTGAAACTATTAATGAACTTTTGAGGTATGATATGGAAATTATGGCTTCTCTTGGGGATGAGCCTTTTTGGGATATTCCCTACGATGAACAAAAGAGGATAGTTTCTGAGATGAAAAATAAAATCGAAACCTGTACTGGAGATCCTATAAAGATAATATCTTCACCTTATATGGCTTCAGATATGACGACAGTCAAAGTCGCTGAAGAATTGGGAATACCATATGTAACTGCAAGAGGTACAACCGATACCAAGGCTACGGTATATCAAATAGAAGGCTATAAAACAAAAATACTATCAGTTTCTAATATCCCAAAGGTTCAATATAAATATGGATCTCTTTGCGATTATTCTTATTATGAAAGGTCAGGAACACCAAATGATATGTTGGCAGAATTAATGAGGGCAATTGAGCCGCTTTCTGATAAGGAAAAAGAAAGATATGGTCCAAATCATAAAGTCACTCCAGTGACCCATACCAACATTGGTGGATATTTGAAGCCATGGACGGATATGTGGATTAATTTTTGGGACTCAACAGAAAACAAGATCGAATGGGTGGACCTAGACACATTTATGGCAAGTTCCGATTGGACATTGCCAGACTGGCAAATACCGATCAATAAAAATGCTCCTTATACTCCTGAGAAAATTAGACCCTTAATCCCCTATGAGGAGGTAGAAAAAGTACAAAATCCCTGCAAGGTTGAAAACATTGGTGAAAACGGCTTAGGTGAATTCGAGAAAAATGAACAAACCAATACTGAAAGCAAAATAATAATGTTTCATAATGGAAGAGGTTCAATGTGTTTGGAAGCAATTGAATTTTTGAAAACGATTGATTATCCAGTAGAACAATTTTTAGATACCGATGAAGGTTTTAACAATCGATTAGACGAATTAAGGACGAAGTTTGGCGAGAGCGAGGGGGTTTCCCAATCATTTGGTTACTATCCGATTATATTTATTAATGACAGAGCATTTTCGGGATTTAATGAGGAAGTAAAAAGTCAGATAATAAAGGAAATTACAGAATATAATATGCAGGGGTAAGAAATTTTCATTTTTATCTTATTTTTAAATCAACTACCCCAATTTGTAAAAACACCAACTGCCAACTCTGCCCATAACCACATAAACGCCAATGCAAGAGCAATTCCAATGATGAGTCGGTGTTTACTCACCCTTCTTGCTACTAATACATATAAAGAACCCGAACCAAAGAGAAGAATTCCCATAATTATGAAATCAGATTGAGTCCAAACCACCTTATCAGAAACTGAATTTCCTGGGTCAGGAAACCGCCAGTCAAACTTCATTGCCAGGAAAGGTAATAGCAATAAAAAAGCTGTTGTCAGCGCAATCCAGAAGAAAATTTTGTTTTGCATTATGATGCCGCAATTTTTAGTTTTCATGTTATATTTGCTTCCAATTTTATTGTACCAAACAATTTAAGAGATATTTTATAGTTTGGAAAAATAAATATTTCATCTGTTACAATATGCTATGAATAATTTAACTTCCTTTTTAAATCAGCCTCAGTTTTTTATTCCTTTCCTCATCTGGAGCTTTTTCTGGAAAGGATTGGCACTCTGGAAATCAGCCAGCAAAAAACAACTCATTTGGTTTATTGGATTGCTTGTCATTAATACCTCAGGTTTATTAGAAATTGCTTACATTTTCTTTCTCAATCGTTGGGATATTGATAATGGCAAAACACTAAAATTTATTGAAGAGAAGATAAAACAGATTAAAAAATAGCCTTCTTAATATAAAGTTTTTTTCAAATATTAAGAATTTATGAAGAACGTAATATACTGGTTTCCTCGTATTGTTGCAATCTTATTCATTTGTTTTATTGGACTATTCGCTCTAGATGTTTTTGAAGAACCTCAGTGGTTTTTAACCTTATTAATACATCTAATTCCTAATTATATTTTGATTATCCTAACCGTGATTGCCTGGAAAAATGAAATACTTGGAGGTCTCTTATTTATTTTGGCTGGTTTAATCGTGTTGGGAGTTTATCAATCGGGAATGTTAATTTTAGCCATTCCTCCAATTTTAATTGGGACTCTTTTTTTAGTTAGCAGATATTCTTCAAAGAAATAAAGACTAGAGATTGCTCAATAATTTCACCAGAAGTTTAAAAATGTTACTTAAACTTGAAAAAACAGCTAGAGCAAAAACCAGCGATGAGAGATTTAAAACAGCAAGAGGTATGAAATTATTTAAACAACCTTCAATTATTAAAAATACTACCTACTTCTAAACAATTGGTTAAAATGAAGCCGGTTTTGATAGTTTGAACAATTGAACGACCCAACTTAGGGTGATTAAAATATGACCTAAATAGGATATGGTTATTTTTCATTTGAAATTTGCCAAACAAGCCCAAAGGGCAGTAGCAATAGTTATAAAAAAGAGTAAGTAAAGTCTTGCTGTAAAAAATATGGTATAAATTTAATATGGTTGAAAGGTTGATGGCTCAAGAGACGATTGGGGCGGTTGATAGGTATAGAATGTCGGGAGGCATTCTTGATAAAAGAAGTATTGATAAGGCCCAGGGAGTTTTATTAGCACTAGTCAGAGGAGAAGAGTTGGAACCAGTGAAAAAAACTTGTTTGTTGCAAGCGGATCATTGGTCTAAGGTCTGCCAAATTCCTATCACGCCAGAACAAAAATATCTTTATGCAACTTTAAGAGATGATATGCCAGTTGAAAGTGATGAAAATGTTAATTTATCATCTGGAGATATAGGAACATTGCCAGCATGGAAATTGGGAGATAGAGAACTTTTTATACAGGTAAATATTTTAACGGATGTTATAGGTTTTTAATACCTCCAAATCCTCAATTCAGTATGAAAAATACTTTTTAAAGAGAAGTATGCTATAATTAAACATTCTCGCGCAGATTGAAGAAATTCATCTGCTTAAAATTAAGTTTTTTGAGTTAGCCAAGATAAAGATACTCTAAATTTTCACTTCGTATCTTCTCAGCCTATTCATTAGTTTACGTCTTAAGCAGTTTTGTTTCTTCAAGCGTGGGAAATTATTATGAATAACCACTATCAAAGAAGAAATCAGTACTATCGTAAACCAAATAATCAAAATGGTTGGCAGTCACGTAATCAGCCAGCTACACCTTCTTATAATCCTATGATGTTTGTCAGAAAGATGCCAGTTCAGGAAATTCAATTAAACACATATGAGCCAAAGAATAATTTTTCTGATTTTAACGTTAATCCGTTATTGAAAGAGAATATATCTAAAAAGGGGTATTTAAAACCAACAGAAATTCAAGATCAAGCTATTCAACCCTTACTTGACGGCAGAGATGTTGTTGGAATTGCTTCAACGGGTACGGGAAAAACTGCGGCTTTTTTAATACCATTGATCAATAAAGTATTATCTGATCGTAGTCAAAGAGTACTTATCATTACGCCAACAAGAGAACTTGCGATGCAAGTTGAACAAGAAGCGAGAATGCTTGCGAAAGGAACTTCTATTCAATCTATAATCTGTATTGGCGGAGAAAGTATCGGAAAGCAAATAAGAGGTCTTAATAGTAATCCCAACTTCATTGTTGGCACACCCGGAAGACTACTTGATCTGGGAATGAGAAATAAAATAAATTTTTATTCTTTCAAAAATATTGTCTTGGATGAAGTAGACAGAATGCTAGATATGGGTTTTATCAAGGATATTTCTTTTATAATTTCAAAGTTATCAGACAATAGACAATCTTTATTTTTCTCAGCAACTCTTCCTAAAAAAGCAGAAGATATTGCCAGGAGATTCTTAAAAAATCCGGTAGTAATTACCCTAAAGACTCAAACTGCTTCTGAAAACATAGATCAGGATATAGTTAAAATCAAAGGGAGAAACAAGCCTGAGGTTTTATTGGAGCTGTTAAATCAGCAAGAGTTAAAAAAAGTTTTGGTGTTCGGAAGGACAAAAAGAGGAATTGAAAAACTTGGCAAAGAACTTAATAATCATGGAGTGAAAGCCGCAGTTATTCATGGAAATAAATCTCAAGGACAAAGAAAAAGAGCGCTTGAAGAGTTTAGAAGTAACAAGGTAAGCATTTTATTGGCCACAGATTTAGCCTCACGAGGTTTGGATATTGACAACATTACCCATGTTATTAACTATGACCTTCCTCAATCTTATGAGGATTATATTCATAGGATTGGAAGAACAGGCAGAGCTAGCCGAACAGGATTTGCACTTACTTTTATCGACTAATAATAGTAGTGACAGTGTTTGTTTTGCTATTTAAATTTACTAAGCATATAATATTATAAGTTAGAAAATTTTTATAAGGTAAATTATGAACAATTTTGATTTTGGTGATAGATCAAGGGGCGGTAGAGATTCGTTTAAAAGAGGTTACGGAGATTCCGGCAGACCATCAATGCATGATGCGGTGTGTGATGAATGTGGCAGAAATTGTCAGGTTCCTTTCAGACCAACTGGAGATAAGCCAATATATTGCAGTGAATGTTTTGAAAAAAGAGGCGGCGGAGGAGACAAAAATAGATCTGACCGCAGAGGTTCTTTCAGACAAGATTCCGGAGATAGAAATCCTAGCAGATCACAAAACAATATGAGTGAACGTGCTATTCAGGACTTAACTGGGAAAATCAACGTTTTAAATAGTAAACTTGACAAAATTATCAGCCTTTTAGCAGAAGTTGAACAAAAGAAATCAGCTTCGACTGATAGTGTGCCTGAAAAGAAAAGTAAATCAAAACCGAAGAAAGCAAAAGCTAAAAAAGCTTCTTAATTGGCGATTAAGCTAAGAAAATAATTGACTCACGCTAATAAACTCGATTTTTGTTTCTTCATAACACGATCTTGTGGAAGAATTCTTCTATTTCAAGCATTTGTGAGAAAAACCAGTGCGGATTTTTGGTCTGCAATAATTTTTCAGATAGATTCATATGAATAAGTTAACCCGTTTTGACGTTTTAGTAGTTTACAATGGAGCTCTTGCTGCCAGCGCTTCAGGAGTTTCCAATGATAAGACTAAGCCGTTTCTAGAAGGTTCTCGCAAAGAATCATATAATGATGTTTACGGATACTTCCTTGAAATTTGTCAAAAGTTTAATTTGGAGGCAGCTTTTACCACCTCGGCTGATATTACCGGAGCAGGTTATTGCAAAAGTTTTTGGCAATACAAAAAAAAGAGATGGATAAAGAGAAATTCCCCTTGTTATTCTAAATTAATATTTGACAAGTTTTCTCCCACCAGAGAAAGTATTAGACTTCAGCGAAATTTAATGTTTTCGTTAGTTGAGATTAAACCATTTAACAATCCAGAAGTTTATAAATTGTTTTTTGATAAACAAAAAACTTACGATGAATTTTCTGATCGTTCTATCCCCACTGTTCCTTTGATTGGAGATATTAAAAATGCCTGTAATGCTTTAAAAAAACTAGTTTGCGAGCATCCCAACCAGATTGATTTTAGCTCAGATATAATTATGAAAGATAGATTTGGCGCAGGAGGGCGGAATGTATTTAAATTCAAATCTGGTCAATTAGAAGATATGCTGACAATTCTCAATAGAAACACAAAAATTTCATATATTATTCAGCCATTTGTTAAGTTTGATAAGGGGTTTGTCTACGATAATAATTCTACTTCCACTGACATTCGCCTCATTTATCTAAAAGGAAAAATCGTTCAATCTTATATCAGGACGGCAAAATCTGGAGAATTTTTGTGCAATGAACATAAGGGGGGATTATTAACCTATTTACCGCTTCGAGAAATCCCTTCTAAGCTTGTAGAGATGTCAGAATCAATCGCTAAAGAATTGAGTAAAGATCAATCTCTTTACGCTCTTGATTTTATTATTAGCAATAGCGGCAAAGTGTATTTACTTGAAGGAAATTCTCAACCTGGTCTTGACTGGAATACTTCTCTTAAAACGAATGAAATAGAAGCCAAAAAACTAATCAATTTAATTATTGCAGATATAGTTGATAAGACCAAGACTCAAGGAATATCCCGTTCGATTTCTCGTGTTTCAAATTATATCAACTGATATAGTTCTTTATCTAATTAAATTAAGAATGCCGATCAACTTGTCCTGGTTTAAGTAGATAATGACGATAGTAAATGTCCAAACGAGAGGAAAGACAATGAGGTTTTCAAAAAATTTTCCCGTCCTAATCCGGAGTCTTTTTACCGGTGGGATACCTATTGTCATTTTTAATGGAAATAACAGTGGAAGACCCTCTTTTGTAAAAGCATCTGCGGCAAGATGGGAGATGTAGCCGATCATCAAAGCGGTTAAAATTATTTGTGGATTGATAAAGCTGGGATTAAGTAATTTTTCTAAAACGACTTGTAATAACTTGTAGATTACAAGGGTGCCCAGAATTGAATGTGAAAGAGTTCTGTGTTTGTAGAAAACTCCTCTAAATATTCTTCCCGCAAAATTTCCTGCCGGTAGAAAATCCCATAGCTTATTTCCTGCTTGGTCCATATCCGGGATAATTGAGCCAATATCGGCGGCAATTATGGAGAAAATAAAAGTCAGGAGATTTAATGAGACAGGGGGGGATAGAATAGCTGCACTTGTAAGACTGGCAAAAGCAATGGCATCATGTGTTCGATTGGTCATAAGTTATTATATGACTTTTCAAGAATTCATCGTAACCTGGTTGATAAGATTTTAAGAATATTGAATGTAATAGAGAAATTTAATTGGAATTTTAGTCAGAGATATTATTGGATTCATGTAGAGTTACTTAATAATAGTTGACTTTTGACTTTATATTCTTAACAATAACTTAAGCAATTTATAATATAGAAACAGAAACCTTTATTTATTATTTTATTAAGGAGAAAAATGACCAATTCTAATTCGTCTAATACGTCGGCGGTAGTTGCTTATTTGTTGGGTCCTATTTATTTGCTTTTAGAGAAAAAGGATAAAAATTTAAGGTTTTATGCTCTTCAAGCAACCTTTTTATGGTTGGTAGTTGTAGCTGCGAATGTAATTTTAAATCTAGTTAACTTTTGGGCTTTAACCAACATTGTTGGCATGGTTGCGTTTATTGTTTGGTTATATTTAACCTTCAAGGCATATCAAGGCGAAAAAATAGTTCTGCCAGTAATAGGTGAGTATGCTCAAAAGTATGCTTAACTAAAGAATTTACTTAAGGTTTATTCTTGCATCGGACAATTAATAGGCTGAAAGCTCTTCTGTTTCAGCTGTTTTTCAGCTTACGTCGTATAATATACAACAATGAGAATATTAGTTGTTGAAGATGAACATCGTATTGCCAACACAATTAAAGAAGGACTTGAACAAGAAAGATATGCTGTGGATGTTGCTTATGATGGAGAGGCGGGATATGACCTGGCATCCACTGAAGACTACGATGTGATAGTCTTAGATTTGATGCTGCCAAAAATGGATGGTTTGGAAATTTGCAGAAAACTTCGTCAAGAACATATCCACATTCCCAT
>DIVO01000069.1 GCA_002428285.1 Patescibacteria group bacterium UBA6130
TTTGTATCTTTTTCAATTTTTATATCTTCGAGTTTTAAGCTTTTACATACCCTGCAAATTGCTTTTGGATTACAATAGTTTTCTATCTCTCTTTTATTTAGCTTTTTAAATGCAGCTCCATCTGCGTCGCATTTTGCTTTTATTCTTTCACTCCATTTTTCTTTGCCGTTTTCTTTATCGTCGCCGTCAATCAAAACAGAATATAAATTATTGCCTTTTAATTTCTTAAATAAATCTAAGTCAGCATAATTTTTAAGTGATCCGCCTCCACCTATTACGCAAAGGATATTATCTTTTTCTAGATTTTTACCCAGAACAGTTTTGGCATAACAATTCAAGAAATAAGTATCGTCTACTCCTTCAACAAAAATTAAATACTTAGCCCCTTTTAGTAAATTATAGTCCGGTCTTATCCCCAGCTCTTGAATAATTTGTTCAATGATATTTTTTTCTTCTCTTGCATAATGAGAAATTCCCAACTCGTCTTTTGTAACCAAAATCGAATTTTCACCATCGGTTGCACCTGCAAAAACCGGCGAATGGGTTGTTAAAAAGAATTGAGAATTTTCAGAAATTTTGACAATTGAATTGAGTAAATCTTCTTGAGCGGAGGGGTGTAAGTATGTTTCTGGTTCTTCTATGGCAAAAATTTGGTTTGGAATATTTTTTTTACTTGCCAAGTATTCAAAATAAGCAACCATAAGTAATCGCTTAAAACCTGTCCCTTTGTGAGAGATTGGGACATCAAAATTTTGCCCTTCGAATTCGAGATTTAAATCGAATTTTTTAAGTGCTTTTGACCAATCAAACTCTGTTGAAGGATTAAGTTTTTTAAGACCTGAAACATTTTTAGTCATATATTTTCTGATTTCTTCAAATTCATTAGCTAATTCTAATTCTAGCCCGGTCCCGATTTCAGTTGTTTTATCTTTAGCATTTTCAAAATAGGAAGCAATAATCGGCTTGAACTGGGATTGAAAATTGGTTGCCTCAATATTTAAGTCTTGTTCAGCATCAAACAGCGCGTACTCTGGCAATGTTATTTCATAAGTTTTCTCTATGTTTTTTAGAAAATCTCCTAATTCGTGGCATGTGTCTTTTCTCTCTTTGCCTGATAAAATCTTTTTAATCTGTTCGATTCTTAATATATTCTTTTTCCCACGACCAGACTTATTTGGTTGTTCTCCCAGTTTGGAAATAATTTGGTTTAAGTCTTCTTCTTTTTTATTCCAAAGGTCTTGATGTTGTTCTTCAACATAATCAAAACATAAATAATATTCCATTGGCTTTGGTTTACCATTTACAATAGGAAAATCTTTTTTTAAGGTAATCATTCTATTTGAGTCTAATGCGTTGTCATCAATTGTAATTGTCGGCAAAAAAGACAATTCAATGCTTGTCACTTCTCCTTCTGGCTTACCTTTAAAAATATCTTTTAAATCGAATTTTTTTGGCTCAAAAAAACAACCTAGGGCTCTCAAAATAACAGATTTGCCGGTATCGTTCTTCCCAACAAAAGTATTAATATCGGAAATTTCTAATTTCTCTAACTTATCAATACCTCTAAAATTATAAATTGTTAGTAGCTTAAGAAACATATTTATACGGACTCCTTTCTTTAAAACATTATAAAGTCATATAAAACCAGTTTCTGGGGTTTAAAATATTTTAATTTTTTATAGTTTTTTGATATCAAGTTTATATTACGTGCTGTTGCTTTGTGTGCCTTATATTTCATAGATTTATTTTTCTTTAATTTTAAACTTCCCCGCTTTAGATAGCTTAATACTGTTATAATTTTTAGGGTTTTCAAATTCAAATTGCCAAATAGAGTACGTGTCTTCGCGTCGATCTTTATCAAAAAACAAAGTGATGACTTTTTTTCTTGTGTGCTCTTGCCACTGCCTAAATGGGTAATATAACTGACGTATAATTATGTTTTTTGCGCAAAAGTTTTTTGCCTCGATTAACACGACTTTATCTTTACCTTCATAGCCTGCATCGACTTCGGTCTGTACTCCGGAAACATTAATATTTTGATTTCCAACCAAAAAATCGAAATCTGGTGTGTATTTTCTCCCTCGTATCGTAAGCACAAGCGACTGGTCATCCATAAAGGTACGGATCAAGCTAGCTGCATATGCATAATCAAGATGCTGCATCTCTGAATCACCAATTTTTGTTGTATCTAATTGAAAATCTAGTTTTGAGGAATAAAATAAAATTTCTTTTTTAATTTCGGGAATATCAACATATCCTTCGCCTTTAATAATATTATAATACCCATTCTTTACGGGGAGTAAAAAAAGATTATGCTCTTGAAAAACAGTAGGTCTATTTTCTCTGCTGTCCTGCTTACATAAAATACGCACTTCTTTTTCGTTTGTTTCTTTAAATTGCTGACAGGCTCTCTTTATTTGGGTTGCTGAAATAGGAAATGGTGACTTATTAAAATCGTGGCTTAAAATATTATAATCGTCGAATATCTTTTTCCAAGAGTTACTGTTGGCCATAAGTTTTTCTGCCTTCCTTCTCTTTATGTGGTGCTATATTTTTTAGTTCCTGAAATCTTAGGATTGATAAATCAAGATATTTCTTTTCGAGATCAATACCAATAAAATTTCTATCTAATAAACAAGCAGCAAGGCCCGTAGTGGAGCTTCCAGTAAATGGATCCACTATAAGATCTCCTTTGTTTGTGCTCGCAAGAATAATCCTTTTTAGTAGATCTAGTGGTTTTTGTGTTGGGTGTTTGCCAAAGCTTTTTTCATATGGTTTAGGCGTTCCTATCGTCCAGACACTTTCTCCTTCGGGAATATGCCAGACACTCCTCATTTGTTTATTATCGTTCTTAAAGAAATCTTCTGGCCATTTCTTGTGCTTCATATCTCCGTAGTTAAAGATGTGTTTTGCTTTCTTGTCTTTTCGCGCCCAGATAATAGTCTCATGGCTTGCTGTAAAATATCGGCAACTTATATTTGGAGAAGCGTTTGGTTTAAACCAAACAATTTCATTAAGGATGTGGTAGTTTAAAGACTGCAGTGCATGACCACATTGGTAAATAGAATGATATGTGCCGCTTATCCAAATTGTGCCTTGTGGTTTCAGCACTCTCTTACAGGCTCCGATCCATTTAAAATGAAAATCATAGTCGTCTTTAAATCCGTTGCTTTTATCCCAGTTTCCTTTATTCACGTCTACTCTTCTTCCTGCGTGAACAGAAAAACCGCCGTTTGAAAGATTGTATGGGGGATCCGCAAAAATCATATCAACTGAATTTTCATTCAAAGAATTTAAAACATCCATACTGTCTGCGTGATAAAGAATGAAATTTTGGTTTTCGTAGTATGGATTCTGTTTCATAAAAAAAATTTTTTCTTTTTTTACCGCTGTAATATTATCCATTACAATTCATTTTTATTGATATCAAAAATAATATTATGTTCCAGTGCTTTACTTTTAATAACACTATTAAATAGGGCTGCTTTGCTTTTTTTAACCCTACCAGTTAAAGCTGCATCTTTTACTTCTGATAAGGCTTGAAAAATTAAATTTTCCGGAACTAAATCAACTACTTTTCTATAAAAACCTAAAGAATGATCATCATTTAATTGTTCAGCCATTTCTTGTGCTAAATACTCTTTTTGAGGGCTTCTTTTTTCTTTATTAGTTTTTTTAAAAATGGCGTTTTCTTTAACGTTATTTAATCTATCAGTCTTATTAACGTAAGTATTAATAGGGTTGCTATTTGAAACTTCTAGAGGTTCTGTATTGCCACTTCTAGAAGTCGTATTTTGCGACTTCTGGTTCAAGTTATCAACAAGTTCAGGCTTTAAAACATAAATTCGATTAGGATTTCCTTGGCCCAAGCGCTTATCAACGATTAATTTATAATCAACTAATTTTTTCTTGTACCGCATAACTGCGGTTCTATCTATTTCCAGTAAATCAGCTAATTCTTCTACGCTAAAAATTAAATAAATATAACCTTTTTCATCTTTCCAGTTGTTTTTAATCGACATATCAAGGCGGTCTCGTAAAATTGAATACATGAGCTTCGGGCCAAGTGCTAATCCTTTATATGCCGGATTGTTAAAAAGAGCTTTAGGGGTTTGATAAAACCTAAGAGTTACCTCTTCTTTTTCGGTATAAAATCTTGAAGGTGCTAAACGATCAAAATCATCATAATTTTTGAGGCTGACAGAACCACCGGTTTGCGACTTACGGTCATATTTATTGTTTTGATACTTGTTCTGTTGCCCCATAATTTAACCGATAATTCATAATGTAATATTGTAATATTACAAATAATATTGCTTACTTAATGCGTTCTAATATTTTAATCAAAGCTGCTTTATCGCTTTCCAGATAGCTTTCAAACAATTTAAATGAAATTCTTAGAATATCAACCTGGGAAACCTTGCCTCTTTTAATCTCCTTACTAAGCCGGTAAGCAGTATCTCTTACCCACTCAATCTCTTTTTCCGTTAGCCTGAAAGTTTGTGCCTGATAGGCAGGTTCTCTAAGATCTTCAATTTCTTCGTCTGTTAATTGTAATATTGTAATATTGCTTGTAATATTACTTGCTTGCTTATTTATATTATTGGTTTTAATCATCTTTGCTTTATTGATTTCTTGTTTTGTTTCTTTTTTAGGCTCAGTTTTTATTTCAACTGGCTTTTCTTCAACCTGGAGTGGGGGAGTAGGTGAGAAAAAAGCATTAAGACCTTTCCCGGCAGATTCTTTTAGGTTTTTAGTAAGCTCGTCTTTATCAAAAGATAATGGTTTTCTTTTAGCCATGAATTATTTCCTCCACAATCCGAGCATAGGCTTTTGAACCTTCATGCTCCGGATCAATAAGAATTAATGGTGCTTGTTGATTAGGGGATTCTGCGAACCTAACAGAGCTTGTTACATAGGTATCAAACATTTTAATACCAGCATTTTTACTAGCTTGTTGTAAAGCTTCAAAAATTTCCTGGCTGTTTAAAGTTCTCTTGTCATATTTTGTGGCTAAAACTCCAAGATATGTAAGGTCCGGATTAGTTATTGCCCGAATCTTTGAAACTGTTTTTGCAAGCATATCCAAGCCTCTTAAAGCTAGTAATTCCATTGACATAGGGATAAGAAGCTCACCAGCGGCGGTAAAAGCATTAATAGTGAGCATGCCTAAGCTAGGGGGACAATCAAGAAGAACAAAATCATAATTATCAACTACATCCCTCAGTTTTCGTTTTAGAATCTGCTCAGCGGCTAAAAGCTGCTTGAGTTCAACCTCAGCCCCGGCCAAGTCGATATTTGAAGGCGCAAGGTCAAAATTCTGGGGAGTATGGATAATAATATCTTTAAAAGAAACATCATCATTAACTAAAACCGAATAAACCGTTTTATTAAGAGCATCCGTGGCTATACCAAGGCTGACGGCACAGCCGCCTTGCGGGTCAAGATCAACCACAAGAACCTTTTTACCAGCTCCGCCCAAACCTGCGGCTAGATTAACCACAGTGGTTGTTTTAGCCACGCCACCTTTTTGATTAGCAACTGCAATTATTCTTGTACCTGAATCAGTTCGAGAAACACGATTTTCAATTGATTCTCTAGGAATTCTATATTGGCTGCCGATTTTAGAGGAGGGGAGTTTTCCGCTTTTTATCCACCTTAAAATTGTGTTAGGATGGACGTTAAGCATTGTTGCGGCTTCGTCTGTATTAAGAAATAGTGGTTCGTTTGCCATAATTTAGTCTTAGATAGTTAATGAATTTACTTTAAAATAACCATTAGCTACTATTAGTATTGTTGAATAGAAATTCTTTGTCAAGTAGGAATTAAGAAATGTGGCTAAATAGCTTCAGGAAAAAACTCGGGTTGCTTTTAATGTTATAATCAAAATATCTAAAAAGTTTGGCCAAACCGGATACAATCAACCTCGCAAGAGGTTGATTTTTTATAGGGCTGAATTATATCAGCCCTTTTTGTCTAAAAGACATCCATTCTTCTTTAGCTATAATAATATGGTCTAAAACATTAATCCCAAGAATTGTTCCGGCCTTGTAAAGCCTGTTGGTGATTTCGATATCATCCATGCTTTCCTCAGTGCTTCCGGATGGGTGATTATGAAGAAAAATGACACTGGCGGCATTGGCTAAAATAGCGGCTTTAAAAACTTCTCTGGGATGAACTATTGAGCAAGTTAAACTTCCCATGCTTACAACTTCATAGCTGATAATCTGATTTTTAACATTAAGATGGATACAGATAAATTTTTCCCTATCAGAGTTTTTTAATTCTCTTTTAACAATTTCACTTTTAGCGATATCCTCGGAACAACTGTATTTGGTATCAGAAAGATAAATTTCTTTAACCATGCTTATTTGGATTTTAGGAATATAGCTGCTATTAGAACCGCTGTCGTTAACCTTAAAACCGAGCTGCTGATAACTTGTCATTTCTTTTCCTTTCTTAAAAATAACATTTGCCTTTTGCTATCAGCGTTAGGCTCAAAGGTCCTTCTTTTAGTCATAGGTGGAGTTTAGGTGGTTTGTAAAAATGAGAGGGATAAATAGAGAAGCGGTTTATGCTCGCAAGACTAAAACAACATTGACGTTTAAAAAGGAGGTTCTTTGGTATCTTCTGCGTTAAAAAAGAAAATGTCTTAGAGCGTTATATTCCTTACCAGTCCAAGACTATTTTAAATGTTCCTGGCTTAACATTTCTAATGGAAATGTAAGCCAACAATCTGAATAGCTATTCGTTTTCATACAAGTTTAATATTTTAGCCATTAAATATATTGGAATTAAGCCTTGCTTTTAATTATTAATTTTTTTAACACTTAGTTTTTCTTTACTGCTCAACACAATAAATAATATAACTGAAAGCAGAGCCGTTATGCTGCCAAAGAAAAAAGGAATCCTAAAATTAATATAGTTCCACATAAGACCTGCTATTAAAGATGAAAAAAAGCTACAGATTCCTATGCTTGTTTGATAAATACCAAAGGAAGTTCCTGATTTTTCAATTGGTACAAGAAGTGAAATATAGGCCTTACCAACACCTTCAGTGAGTGCCATATAAATTCCATAAAGGGGGAAAAGAAACCAAATAAAAAAGCTACTATTCGTGAACCCTAATAAAAAATACACTAAGCTAAATATTAAAAGACCTACAATTAACACTCTCTTTGCACCAAATTTATCTGCAATTTTACCGGCAGGAATAGAAAATAAAGCATAAGTTAAATTAAAAAGAACATAGGCAAAAATCGTTGCTTTAATAGATAGCCCTAAGTTTTGGGCTCTTAAGATTAAAAAAGCATCAGAACTGTTTCCAATGGAAAATATTATGCTAATAAATAAAAATATTTTAAAAGACGGATTAACATCTCTCCATTTTAATTTTAAATCACTAAAACATAAGGCTTTTTTCTTCTTTTCACGAACAAAAATAATAAGAAGAATTATTCCAATAAGTCCGGGAATAAATGCTATATAAAAGATAAGCCTTATATTATTATTAAATATTGCAAGAAATAAAATTGCCGCAAGGGGACCAAAAACCGCGCCTAGTGTATCAAGCGCCCTGTGAAATCCAAAAGATTTCCCCCTTATGTTTTCAGGGCAGCTCTCTGTAATTAACGAATCTCTTGCCGATGTTCTTATACCTTTTCCAAATCTATCAAGAAAACGTGCTAAAAGCACAAAAGGCCAGATATAAGATAGACCTAAAATAATTTTTGAAAAAGTAGAAAGACTGTAACCCGAAATAATAAAAGGTTTTCTTTTTTGGAATCTATCTGATAACCATCCAGAAAAAACTTTTAATAGAGAAGCAGTTGATTCTGCAATACCCTCAATAACTCCAACTATTGCAACAGGGACGCCTAAAAAACTTGTTAAGAAAATTGGGACAATTGGATAAATCATTTCAGAAGCAAAATCATTAAAAAAACTAACCCAGCCCAATGCAAAAACATTTTTAGAAATTCTAAAGTAATTCTTGAAATTAATTAATTTTTTCAATGGTGATATATCCTTTAACTATTATTAAAAAATCGAAAAGCTATAAAAAACTTTTAAAAGACTTCATTCCATTTTCAACATCTATATTGGCCAGAGTTATATAAATCGTGGTAGTGCTGATATCTGAATGGCCTAAGATTCTTCTTAATGTTTCAATATCTTTTGTTTGTTTGTAATATTGCGTGGCATATGTGTGTCTTAATGTGTGGGGTGAGATATTTTTATTGATACCTATTTTCGAAGCATATCTTTTAACCATTTGTTGAAGATATCTAATTGAGAGTTTTTTACCATTCAGGGCTGAAAAGAAAAAATTACTTTCCGGTCTTTTCTTCCTCCAGTTGTCAAGTAAATCCGTTAAATATTCCGGAACGGCAAGATCGCGGTCTTTATTGCCTTTGCCGGCTTCTACCCTTAACTTGCCTTTTGTTAAATTAATATTCCCAGGCCTTAAATTTACAACCTCAGAAACTCGAAGTCCACAATGAAGCATTAAAGATAACATGGCTTTGTTTCTAAGGCCTGTCGGGTATCTTTTATTGGGTTGTTTTAATAAATTTTGAGCTTCTTCCGGCTCTAAAATGATGGGTAGTTTTTTTCTTGTCATATTTTGCTAATATACTACATATTATACATATTAAGCGTAGCATATCACAGGGTTTTTGGAGTGTCAAGTATAAAACGTACTATATCACAAAATCCTTGTTGACAAATTAGTCAACAAAATTAATTTCTTAGCTTACTATTAACAACTTCTTTATTAAAAATAAAAATTGAGTTATCTTCATTTTTTCTAAGGGAAACATTTCCTTTAAGATATTTGTTTTCAATAAATTTTAAATAATTATTAACTTGTTTATTTGAATATTTTTCATAAAAATTTCCTTCAATAAAAATATAATTATCATCTTTTTCTACACTGGTAATATGGAAGTAGACATTTGTTTTAAAACTAGCAAATATCAAAGTATCGGAGGCATGAGCTATATCTCTATTGTAGTAATGTAAATACCATGAGTCAGGGATAAGAGAAAAAGGGAAATATTTTGTAAGCTTGGTTAATTGCTTTCCGAGCCAATTTATAAATAAACCAAGAGCAAACACTGTTGTAGTGATAAAAGTAAGTTCTTCTTTTTTCTTACTCATATTTTTTCAAATTCTTTAACGATATTTACCGGTTCGGTTTTTAAAGCGTATCTTTCTCTTGTTTCTTTCATAACTTCTTTATATGATCGGCCAAAACTTCGGCTGCTTTTGGTTTTAATGCTATTTAATGTTCTTTTGTTAAAACCCTGGTCCTTAACTTCAATAGTCTTTATTAAAGTAGCTTTTCTTTGTTTAGAAACAACGTAGGCAAATCTCGAGGCCAGCTTTCTCTTATCAAGTTCCTGAATATATTTTTCAATATCTTCATATAGGGGTAAATAAACCGGATTTTGGCTATCAGTTTTTGCTTCCTGTTTGATTTTTTCGCCATGGGGTAAAAAGATTCTTTTTGCTTGTAGTTCGGCATCTGAGCGATCAAGACCAAAGCAAACTAAAGTACCAACATTCCCTAAAGCACCTCTCATGCGCTCGTCGAGCTGACTTAATTGCTGATGAGCTAAAACAAGATATAAATGTCTTTTCCTGGCTTCTGCTAAAGTTCTGCTGAAAGTCTTAGAACCGCCCTCAGAGCCAACAAAAAGCTGAAACTCATCTAGGTATTCAAAGAAGTCTTTTTGAGTTCTTCTGGCCATTGCTGCTTGCTGAATTAAGGTTGTAATAAAACCTCCAAAGAGTTTGGCGGAAAGCTCACTTAAATAAGACAAATCAACAATTAAAATCTTCCCTTCGTCCATTATTTCCCGGAAATTAATAGTTGATTTTAACTGGCCAAAAATATTTCTTATCCTGACACTTCCGGTTAGTCTGGATATTTTATTAAGGGTTGATTCAACTCTCATGGCTTGTTCATTTTTAGGCCATTTTTCAAAGCGATTAGCGAAGAATTGTAAAACCGCCGGATCTTCTGTTTTTTTCAAAAGAATATCCCTGTAATCTTTGTCGGTGATAAGTCTAGGGAGTTCAATAATGCTAAGGTTGTTTTCCATTAAAACCATCATGGAATTAAACATTACATCTTCAAAGACAGGTGCATTTTCCAGGTCCCAGCAGCGCTTAAAAACTTCAATAATATCGTTGGCGTGTTCCGCAGGATCCTCGCCTTTTTGAAGCTCTAAAAGGTTAATCCCAGGGCTATAATCAAGCCTTGAGGGATTTATATAAACCAGTCTATTTATATTTTCTGGATTTTTAAAAAAACCGGAATTGCCTAAATAAGATAAAACATCATCAGCTAAATTGCCATGAGGGTCAATTAAAGCAATTCCTCTACCGCTGGCTATATCCTGAAAAAGCATATGTTCTAAAAGCTTACTTTTGCCTTTGCCGGTTGTGCCGATAATATGCATGTGGTCGTAGCGGTCAGAAGTGAAGATTTTATAAGGTAAATTTAACCAGTAGGGGCTGACATTGCCTAAGACAATATAGTCTTTTTTATTTATAGAAAAAAATGTATTTAAGAAGTTTTTGAATGGCATAAAAAAGAAAGCATAAAAATAAAATAAGTACCCCTCATTATATAATATTCTAACTTTTTTTATGAGTCTTATGTTTTATTTTAAAATCAATATAATGGATTTAGAACATTAAAAATTAGGCAGGGAGGTAGAAATGAGCAGCGGGGTTGGTAATCCTCATGATCCTCAAGATACCGGTCGTTGGGGTGAAAACCATAGTCCTAGAGATAACGGCGAGCATCATTCAATTTATAGAGGGGATAGCCACATAAGTTGGGACACAAACAGAAACGGCGATTACAAACATGGTTCTGGACACACAACTGAAAATCGGAGCGGGAATATTACACCATGGGATAAGTAATTCTATGATTTGATGATGGGGTTATAATAGGAGATAATGAAACACTCAAAAAAAAGGACATCTCAAGAAATAATGTATTTTTATCTAAGAGATGTCCTTAATTATTCAAATAGCCTTACCGAAAAACAAATAAAAGAACTCTTTTTAAGGATTTTAAAAGATTATTTTAGCAATAACATTGATATTTCAATGTTTTCCTCACTGTCAGGACACTTATTTTTTGAAATAACTAAACCAGAAATAATCAATAGTTTTAATGATGAATTATTTGCAAGAGCCATCCATTACGCTTCTGATATTGGTTTTTATGCTAACAATATGAAGCTTGGAGAAAATAAGAAAACCTATGAATTTTTTATAAAGGAGATTGAAAATTACTATAAAAAAAATAAAAAGCTACTCAAAAATATTGATAATTATGCAAGAGAAAATTGCGCATAATTTACAAAAAATAAGTAATAAAAACATACAACAAGGCAAGGCCGCTAAATACCTGCATTAAAGTTTTTTCCCATTTTCTTTGATTTCTTATATAACTTATTCCGAAAATTCCGGAAACCCAGAAAGGGATATTAAAAGATTGTTGTAATAGCAATCCCCTAATATCTGACATATTTGTAAGCTTGCTATAGATTAGATTTTCTAAGCTGACAGGTATTTTAAAAAAATCTAAAAAAGTTGAAAATATCTCGTTCATATTTAACCTTTCCCTTAATAAAGTTAAAGATCATAAAAACCAAAACCCCGAAATATCGTTCACCATAGCAAGCCTTAGGTTAATAAACATTTCGGGGTGGTGTCCTGGACTTTTCTCAGGGATTCTCAGAAGAAATCAGCTTACTTTTTAGGTTCTTTCGTTTGTAAATTTCCGCTGTGTTGAGAGGTTGCCTGAATTTCCTGTTCCTGGACTAAAATTATTTTATCAAATGGCTAAGAAGACTGACAAGATAAACTTTTTATATCAAAAGAATAACTAATATTCTTTGTTGTATAATTAAAAAATACAGATGACAAAATCAAAAATATACAAAATCCTGATTTATTTTATTTTGTTAGTGGTTGGATTTACAGGAGGATTCTTTTTGGGAAAAGAGATAGAAACCTCTCCTGTTTTAAAAGTTGATATTAAGGATAAGCAAAAACTACCTGAGTGTTTTGCGGGCCGTTGCCCAGAATCTTTCAGCATGGATGTAGATTCTGATGATGAAGATGAAACCGCTGTTATAATACCTACTGCCATGACACAAGGCGCAGGTAAAGTGTGGATAATTGATAACGGAGAATTAGTCTTTGAAAGTGAAGAAGCGATGAGAATTACTATTGAGCAGACAGACGAACAAATGGCTAATGGGGGTTTTAGAATATGGGGTGCAACTAAAGTAAATTCTAACGATAAAGATTATACAGATTATTTATATAAAGACGGCCAATTTATCCCCGAAGAATAAAATTATTAACTCAGAGCTTTTTTATACAAAAATGAAGCCCCAGAAAGCCCCTAGAAGCGCCGAAAAGGCTTCATCTATACATTTCTATATCCCAAATTAAAGAAGCCCTGTAAAGCCTTCTTTTTCTGTTGATTGCCAAATATCACCAAAGATTGGATTATTTTTCTGGACCTTGCTAAAAGTGGTAAAAAGAAAAAAATAAGCATTCTCAACAGTTCTAGTTGTATTGATTAAATTCGTCATTCTTTCCGTAGTGGTTGTTACTGTTAAAACCCTTAATGCTTTTGATTTAAATTTCTCGTAATAATCACCGGACTTAACATACTCAACATAACCTTTGATTTTATCGCGCCACCTGCGGTTTGATTCTGTAGCTCTGTCAACCTCAAGAAAATAGCAAGCCTTTTTATCCTCCCCGATTAAAGCGAAAAAAGAATCAGGAGTTATTGGCAAAGTTTTGTTGGCATTTTCCGGATCAGGAACTTTTTCTTTCATAGCTTTTATTTCCCATTCAGGAATCCAGCTAATATCGTAATTCTTGTTTAAAGCGGCATTAATAAAGGCAATTCTGACATCATTAATGGCTAAGATATGCTCAAGGAAATAAAACTCAATTTTGTTGTTTTTTTCGTTCCATTTAATATCGGTAATTTCCTTGCCGTCATTAGTAAAAGAGATTAGTTCCTTGCCTTTTTTAGACAAACAATAGGCTCTTTTCGACGAACCATATCCGCTTGAAACTGGTTTCTGGATGGCTGATAAATAGCCATTATGAAATAAAAGCGAAAGCCGCCTTTGGCAAGCTGTCATTGAACCATCTTTAAATTCCAAAAGCTTAATCTGGTCCCTGGTTAAAAACCGCATCTGATAAACCCACTGGATAATTCTTTTATCCCTGTCTGTAAGCCTCATAGCTGGTGCAGTTTTGGCTTTTTTATATCTGGGTAGTCTTTGCTTAACCATAGTTAAATTTTACCACTATCAAAAGCCCGGATAACTTTAATAAGAGTAGCTAGGTCTTTATCATCAACTTCGATTTCCAAATCCTTACTATTCTCAATCATTACTTTTATTTTCTTCATACTCCCCTTTTCTTTCTATTGGTTGTTCCGGCAAACTTTTCCAGAACCCGTAGGGTTCTTTCTGGGTATCGGCCTGAGCCTGGGTGCAAACTAAATAATTCTTCCACATCTGGACTTCGTCGTTGCCTCTTAAAAATGCGCCCAGCTCGATAGTATATTTCCGGCCGGTTGAAACATAATCAATATTAATTACAGAACGATAACCTTTCCAAATAGAGGGCGTAATACTGGTTAAAGTAATATTAAAAATGCTTGGTTTGCCGAATTTATTATCAATTTCGCTTTTGGTGGTAGTGATATCCATCAAAGGTATTTTAAATTTAACCGGTTTGAGTGAAGGCAAAACAATGGCCATAAATGGGCGTGTTTGTGTACCGCTAATAACCAGATAGACAAAACGGCTGTGAGGCAAACTGGGGTGGCCCCCGACATACTCTCCCCTGGTGGCAAGCGTAATATCATCTTTAGCTGACATCATCATCAAATCAAGCCTGGTAGCCACAAAATCCCAAATTAAGTCAACAATAAAAAAGATAAAAAAAGCAAAAACGGCAATCGTAATAACAACTTCAAAAAACATTAAAAACCCGGAACTAAAATTAGTAAGCCTGATAACAAAACCCATTCCTTTGCCGGCTTCTTCGCCTAACAGTTCAGAAAAAGCGCTTCTGCTGGCACCCTCAAGAAGCAGATTAATTACTTTACTGATTGCCCATAAACCGATTGTAAAAAAGGACATAATCGCGTGCAGAATAACAAGGACAATAAGCGTAATTACCCGGTCTAAAACCGTCATTCGAAGCCACCAGCGGACCAGCCGGCCAGTTGATAATCTATGATTCCGTTTTGTTAAAAACCAAAGCATTTAGTCCCCTTTCTTTTTATCTTTTTTAATTTTTTCAAAAGCTTTTGGCTTGAAATAAATCTCGGCATTAGTCATTTTTGTTCTGATTTCGCTTTCTACTTCTTCTCTTTTTCTTGCCAGCGTCCTTGAGTTTTCTTTGATTTCCAAGGCCATTTTCTGGCTTTTTTCTCTGGTGATAGGCTCGGTAATAACGTTGTATTCCTCAAGCCGGCCGGATCTTATCAGTTTGCACCAGCATTGATAATTAGGCAGGTTTGATAACCGGTTGGCCATCTCCATGGACACATCCGAATAAAGCCTTTTTTTACCTTTGCCCATGATATACTCTCGCCTGTCGCCTACTCTTAAAATACCATCCTGGCTGGTTGCGTATAATACCGGCTGAGGCTCGGGATCAGCTTCCGGTGGCGTGTTATCAAACTGGTTGGCTAACTCCAAGCTGTCGTTGCCAGTTATCCTAAAAAAGATAAAATTACCTACATTTAAGGTTGAGCCTCGGTTAAGATAATCAAGCTGGTCCCGGTACTGATGAGCCACTAAGGTATCAATGGCAAATTTTCTCGCTTCACTTTGTAAGGTCGGAAAAGATTCGGTAGCAAAAGAGTGGTATTCATCAACAATCAAATGGAACGGCCGGCGGTTTTCCTGTTCGATATCCGCTCTGGATAAAGCCGCAATTAAAATTTTACCTACCAAAACACTGCCTAAAAGACTGGAGTTATCCTCCCCGATTTTACCTTTGGCTAAGTTAACCAGAAGGATTTTACCGTCGTTCATAATATCCCTAAGGTTAAAGCTGCTTTTAGGCTGGCCGACAATATTGCGGATTAAGGGATTAACCAGAAAACGGCCGATTTTATTAAAGGAGCTGGCAAGCCACTCCTGGGCGTCTTTTTTATCCCTGGGGAAAATCTTTTCCCAGTATTGGGTAATAATCGGATCTTTGACATTTTCCAGCATTTTAAGGCGGTAAACATAACTACTCAAAAGCAAGTGCAAATCAAGCAAGGTTGAACCGGGATTAAATAAAACCGCTAAAATGGCATGGCGCAGGATATCTTCAAGCCTCGGCCCCCAACTGGCCTCGTAAAGCTTTTTGAAAGTACCGATAATCTCTGAGCAAACCAAATCAACAAGCCTGGGGTCGTTAATATCAGGACACTCAAAAAGATTTAAGCCAAACGGATAATCAATATCAGCCGGATTAAAATAGATAACATCTTTCTTGCGATGCTCCGGCATTAAGGTTAAAAGCGCTTCCACCGCATCGCCGTGGGGATCTAAGAAACATAAGCCGTCGCCATGCTCGGCATCAGACAAGGCGGTATTCATCAAAAGGACTGTTTTGCCAGTGCCATTAACCCCGGCCATGTAGGTGCCTTGCCGGCGGTCATCTGAGGATAATTCAACCGGAGATTGCGTTTCTTTATCTAAGCCTAATCGAAGCAAAATTACCTGCCTTAAAATTCACGAAGAAATAATAGACAAGCCACGTATATTTGAAATAGTTTATAACAATCATAGATATTGAGCAAACAATTGATAAAAAAATACGGCTTGACTATTCATAAAATCGGCGCTCAAATAAATTGATAAAGGCTGAATCTATGCGCCGGTTTTATTGTAGACTTGCCTGTTAAGGCAAGGAGCAGCTGGCGAAATGGAGGGTGCAGGGGGGAAATGCCGCCAAAGCTGCAGCAGGTGTCGGGTGCCACCCGACTAAATACCTTTAGTGAGGGCTTTTGCCCGAACGTCCGCCGAGCTTGCGAAGCAAGTGAAGGGCACCCTTGCCAGCCAAAAACAGGAAGCCAGGGGGAAAAGATAACTTGTTAAGATAACCCCCAAGGCTGAAATTTTGAGCAAGGGCGGAAAGGTATTTAGTCGGGGGCGGTAAAACACTTTTTACCGAACCACGACACCTGCCCAAGACGACAATACAGGCATAAAATCGCCCTGCTTCTGGGTAAATAAAAACAGATGATTAATTAAAAGATTTACAAGAAAAACCAGAAGCAGAAAGAGGATTTTGGATAAAATTATCAGTCAAATAAAGATTAAGATAGCTATAAAACTGATAATTTGGGGCGATTTGTCTGTATTAAGGAGTCTTGGTTTCCCCCCTGCTCTTTAATTCTGAAGATTTTTAAAAACTATGTTTTTGGAAAAACATATGCAATAACAATATAAAAAATAAATTAACGAATTAGTTATTTAAAGCTATTATTATATTTTTAATAATAGAACAATTCTGATTGTCAAACTTTGGCATAAACTGCATTAATAAATAACTTAATTTCCCCATCATTGTCAAACTCTTCCCATTCTTCTTTTGTCATATCTTTAAAAACTTTAACATTCAGTTCGTTTTTAAAATTCTGGACCAGTCCAAGCTCTTTTAGGTGATTTTGTACA
>DIVO01000068.1 GCA_002428285.1 Patescibacteria group bacterium UBA6130
AATTTAATTGTTAAAAAATCAAGTTTATCTTTAATAAAAGAGAAAAGAATTGTCGTCTCATCGTAGCATGGAAAAATATAATCCAAACCATAAATTTTCTTGATATCAATCAGTTTTTTAATTAACCCGTCAAAATTTAGGGTTCGCAACTCGTCCCAACAAAAAACTTTCTTGAAAAGATCAGAATTTTGGGAAACAAAAGGAGTATCGTCTACCCCAATAATTTCAAAACCAGCCTCTTTCAAACACCTAGCAACCCCTAAATCCGCTTGAGGACTATCGACAACTTTTAAATCAGTAACTAAGGCTATTTTTTTACTCATATGTTTTTATTTCTGGAATTGTAGTAATAAAATCGGCCGCTTGGCTATGAGAATAAGCTCCAATGTTATGGATAACAACTTCATCTCCAACTTCTGGATTTTGCTCTATCATTACTGAGTCGCTGATTTTATCAATCTGCATACAAGAATTTCCACATATTTCTATTTCTGTAGGTTGTTTCTGGCGTCTGTTTTTAGATTTATATTCCACCCAGAATTTCTTCTCAAAAAAACATTGAAAATGCATAATGTTGGCATCAATATTTACCTGAAATTTATTCTCTTTAGTTTTCTTTAAAGAAATTACTTTTGCTTCTAGATTTACTGCATCGGCAACAATATTTCTACCCGCCTCGCTAATAATTTTTACTTGAGGAAATAATCCAGAAATAAGATTTGGTAATTTTTGATAGATTTCAGGTCCATAAACAAACTCGTTAGCGGCTGGAAGACCACCTCCTATGTCCAGAAATTCTATCTTCGTTCCAGACTTATCCAAAAATTCCTTTATTTTAGAAAGCAATAACTGATAATTTGAAATTTTAAAATTATTGGTTGAAAAGTGAAAATGAAACCCTGATAACTTTTTTATCGAATTTACTTTTTTAATGATTTCCCAAAGATATTTATCTGAAATATCGTACCCAAACCGATTCCAAACGCCATCAGTGTTTAAGTAAACTCTTAGTCCAATTTTTAATTTATTCAGTAATTTCGAATCAATCTTTTTTAGAATTTCAAAATCTGTATCGTTATCGATATTAAAATATAGCAAATCTACTTTTTCTAAAATATCTCTGATTAAATCATTTCCCTTCCCAGGTCCATTTAATACCACTTCTCTGGAATTAAATACTTTCACCTTTTTCCACTCCAAATCAGAAAGGATCTCGAACTCACAATTAGACTCTTTAACCGCTGTCAAAATAGGATAGCAAGAATTCGTTTTAACAGAATAAAATAGTTGAAAATCCAAGTTTTTAGATTCAAATGCCCTCTTTAGTTTTTCTATGTTATTTTTAATTTTATCTTTATAAACTGCGTAATAAGCCATATTAGATTACTCTCTTGGTTTTGTAATAAAAATAATCCCTGTCGGTCGCATAATATTCTCTGTATTGGTTAAGTGGATCTGGATCAAATTTAACAATGTGTAAAGTATTTGGGTCTTTATTGTTGGTTTTGTGAATTATCCCAAGAGGCGGGTTGATAAAATATGAACCGCCCATCATTCGATCTGAATAAAAACTTGATTTATATTTCCCTACAGAATTAACAAAAAGCAGGGCAAATGAATTCTCATAAGCCCTGGCTATCCCTAAAGCTGTATAATATTTCTTCTCTAGAGAAAACGAGTATTTAGCTTGAAGTGCATTGCCAGCAATTCCCCAAAAAGAAGGTATAACAACCAAGTCTATTTTCTTGGCATACTTTCTGAATACTTCAGGAAGTATTAAATCCCAGCAAATCGCCAAACCGATTTTTATCCTTCCTATTTTAAAGACTGCTATTTTATCATTTGACTCACAAATGTAGTTCTCATTATAGATAAGGGCTTTCTTACTATACTGAGCTAATACTTCTCCATTTTTAATTACAATACTTGTATTTGAATATTTACCCCTTTGCTTCAAAAGAAACGAACCCATAATAAAAGTTGTCTTAGAAGAAATTTTTGAAATCTCTTTTAGAGAGACAATAATTTCATTTGATGAGATTTCTTTCTCATAGTCTTTTATCAGATCTAGCTTCAAAGGTCCCGATAGAAAATATTCAGGAAAAACAACCAAATCCAGTTTTTTAAGACCTTCCCTATTTTTTTTAAGAAGATTTTTAACTTCCTCTAGATTTTTGTGAACCTTGAGGCACTCTGGCAAGAATTGAAAATATCCAATATTAGTAATCATTTTAAAAATAAATTTTACCCAAACAGGTTATTAAAATATTTGTCTCTATCAAATTTAACATCAGGCTTGACCTTTATTTTATATCCTCTCCCAACCACAAAGGCGGGAGGGTATTTTCTGCCTTTCTCGCCCTCAATTCTTAATTCTTTGATTCGCTGAAGCCATTCAACATCATGTCCCAATTCTCTTGCTACTTTCTCTGGGCTTTTCTTTTGCCAGTTCATCCGTCGTAAGATGGGGTCCAAAACATAACAACTTGCTCCATACAGTTGCTCATCATAAATTCCTAATTCGCTAATTGCTGGACGCCTATCTCTTATATAATCTGGAACTCCTAATATTTCTGTAATTTTGTAGACTTCTGATTTATAAAAATCTATGAATGGTTGAAAATGACCCGCTGGGCCACCAACACTAAAAGCGGCTAAAATAAATTCTGTTCCGTTTGTTGTACCTGCGCAAACGGCGTTATTACTATCTGCTGCCTGGTATAACAAGGTAGCTCTTAATCTGGGCAATACACCGCTTAGCTCCCAAGGTTGAGAATTGGGAAAAACTTCATAAACAGCATTTATTAAGGGGCTTATGTCAACATATTCATAATCAATACCCATTTCTCTTGCGGATTGAATAGCAAACGTTACATCTTGATACTCAACATTGTTCATATCCCCTTGTTGCCCTTCGGGGGCTCTACCCATAATTAATCCTCTAACAAAATGTCTTGTTCCTGAAAGAGCTTCTTTACATAAAGCAGCAGTAGCGGTTGAGTCAATTCCACCAGATAATCCGATTACAACCCCATCCAATTCAGGCTTCGAATATCCAGATATTTCTTGGAGCGTTTTTCTAACATAGCCTTTAAGACTGTCTATAACTGGTTCCGGAATCCTTATTCGCTCTGGTCTAATTCTAGCTTCATAATTAACTTGTCCTGGTTCTGGAACGGGAAACCAAAACTTTACGTCAGGAGAAATTAGGGGCAATTCTCCTTGAGGACTAAAATCTTGTCTATAATTTTCATTTTCTATTCTGCTCATACTTTATTTTTAAAAACTAAAAACTTCTCAGGTCAAAGGCTAAACAACTATATAACAATGTATCGGTATTATAATAGCACAGAACAGGCCAAAATTCGTAAAAAGAGTCATGAGTTTTTTACTAAAGCGAGAGAATGATTTAATTGGGAGTTTGTGTCGGCGCATGGGCAGGATGGAGCAACGACACATCTTCCTTTTTCCGCTTTTTCGTTTTTCAAAAGGCTCGAAAAATTTTGCTGGAGGCGAACCCCGCGAAGCGGGGCGAGCAATGCGGAGGCGGCTATTAAAGTATTATGAGTACGACAAACAATTTCTCACAAAAATTCTTTCTCTATGCCCGCAAATCTACAGATAAGGCGGATAGACAAGTTTTATCAATCGAAACGCAACTAACCGAAGTTAGGGAATATGCCCAAAAGGAAGGTTTAACTATCGTTAAGGAATTTATCGAGACGAAATCAGCCAAACAACCAGGTCGAGAGGTTTTTGAGGAAATGTTAGCGGGCATAGAGAATGGAGAGGCAAACGGAATTTTAGCGTGGCATCCGGACAGACTTGCCCAAAATGCTGTTGACGCAGGGAAAATTATTCTCCTTCTTGATAGAGGATTTCTCAATTGGAGCGAGAGACGGGGATCGAACCCGCGACCTTCTCCTTGGAAGGGAGATGCTCTACCAGCTGAGCTACTCTCGCAAATAGTTTTTAATTGTGAATGTGCCGAGGGTCAGAGTCGAACTGACATCCCAGGTTTTTCAGACCCGTGCCGTAACCACCTTGGCTACCTCGGCAAACTTCCAAGCGTTCCTAAACTTTCTTATTACCCCGGTACGCTGTGGGCGGTAGAGGACTTGAACCTCTGACCTTTCGCACGTCAAGCGAATGCTCTAGCCAACTGAGCTAACCGCCCAAAGTCATGATATTATATCTGTCTTTCAAGGTGAAAACAAGCTTGCTTATTTAAAAAGATGCATAATCTATTTTTCTAAATAAATTTCGTCTTCATCCTCAATTTCATACCTTAGATTGATTTTCTGACCTGGAAACTTTGCCTTTTTGCCCCAAACATATCCAAATTGAGCTTCCCACTCGCCAGGGAGTGTGTTTACTAGATTTTTTAATGTATTGCCTTTCTTCATAATCAACGGCTCTGCATAGTCTGGCTGAGACTGCTTGGTTTCTTTCATATAAACTCTGATAAACTGCAGTTTCTGCCAAATCATCTTTTTTAGTTTTGATATATTTTCTCCATCTTTGGCACTAACAACAACAAAATTATCTTTAAACTTTTTCTCAATCTTTTCTTTGTCCTCCCTTGTTAATTCATCTGCCTTATTAATAACAAAAAGAGAATTAATATAAGACCTATTTCCGGATAGAGCATCAATTACATCTTCAATATTCTCAACTTTTTCCCCAATGAAGATTCTGGCGTTCTTTAGACCAAAGTCATTGGCTATTTTAATAATTAACTCTTTGTCAAAACTACCAAAAGGATCAATCACATCAATGCTTCCTCTCATGGTTTTAATAATCTGGATTTTTTTTGGCTTTGTATTAAGCCTTATTCCCACTTCATAAAGCTGATCCACCACTTTATCCGCCCAATTAAGCCTCCTCTTATCAACCACAATTAAAATTAAGTCTGCAGTCCTTGCCGTTGACAATATCTGTTTGCCTCCGCCTTTACCCTCAAACGCCAACTCGATTATCCCTGGCACATCAAGTATTTGAATTTTTGCCCCCCTGTAAGACATCATTCCCGGAATAACATGAAGGGTAGTAAAATCATATGCTCCAACCTTTGAATTGGCATTGCTCACAGCGTTTAAAAGACTGGATTTCCCTACAGAAGGGGGACCAAAAAGCAAACAGGTTGCATCTCCACTTTTTTTAACCATGAAACCCAAACCTCCGCCTCCGGTTCCTTTACCTCCAGGAGAAATCTGCTGATCCCTTAATCTTGCCAGCTTGCTTTTAAGCATACCAATGTGATGCTCGGTGCCCTTGTGATAAGGAGTTTCTCTGATCTCCTTCTCAATAGCTTCGATTTGATCCTTAATTCGCGACCTTAATAACAATCTAGGATTTTTCGATGATGAATCGGCAATAACTTTTTGAGATGGTGTTATTTTACGTCTAGGCACAGCTTGGTATGACCAAATCTACCAAAAATTTGGTTGTTTTATGTTCAATCTATCCTGCAAAAATTGCGGGTCATATTGAACTATCATATAATTAAACAAGTATTCCATGAATAAATTCAAGTTTATTTTATCATTATCTTTGCTGTTGGTAATTATTCTAACAGGGGCAAAAGGTGTAAACGCCCAAGATTTTGATTGGATAAAAAATAAATTTGGCATTCACATCCTGAATTCAACTAGTGAAATTTTTAAAGCAAAGGAATTATTACAAAAAGATGGGGGAGAGTGGTCCTGGTTAACTATAGTTATAAGATCTGACGAATTGAATAAAAAACAATGGCAAGAGTTTTTTGATATCTGCAGACAAGAACACTTTATTCCTCTAGTTAGAATTGCCACAAAAGTAGAAAATGGCAATTGGCAATCACCAACTGAAAGTGAAGTGAATGAAATGGTTAACTTTCTAAACGAATTAAATTGGCCGACAAGAGATAAATTTATAATTCTCTACAATGAGCCAAATAGGTCTGACGAGTGGGGAGGTAAAGCAGATCCTGCAGGTTATGCAAAAATTATTAAATATGCTAGTGAACTTTTCAAAAAAAATGATGAGAACTATTATGTTTTAAGTGCAGGTCTAGATTTAGCAGCTCCTAATTCACCCTCTAATTTTTATTCAGCGGAAAAGTTTTACCAAGAAATGCTAAACAGCGAACCAAATATTTTCGCAAATATCGACGGAATAGCTTCTCACTCGTATCCAAATCACGGATTTATTGGCAGTCCTTATGACTTAGGAAAAACAAGCATCAGAGGCTATGAATGGGAGCTAGAGTATTTAAAATCCCTCGGAGTTGAAAAAAATCTTTATGTTTTCATTACCGAAACCGGCTGGCCCCACCAAGAGGGGGAGAAAATTATTAGTAAGTATTTTAGCAGCGACTCTCTGGCAGATAAATATAAAGCGGCATTTGAAATTTGGAATAACGACGATAGAGTAAAGGTATTTACGCCTTTTTTACTTAGCTACCAATATGAGCCTTTTGATCATTTTTCTTGGACAAAACCTGATGGTAGTTTTTATCCTCACGCTTTTATTCTCGGAGAAAAGAAGGAAAACAATAACCCAATTCAAATAAACCAGGCCGAAGTTTTGAAAATTGATTTTCCCTATTTCTTGATACCCGAAAATAAGTATAAAGGAAAAATATTGTTAAAAAACACCGGACAAAAGATATGGGGTGAAAACGAAAAATTTTGTTTTTCAAGCAAGGAGATGTCAGGAGTTGAGATAACTGGTCTTTGTCAAAGTGAAAATATACTAATCAACCCACAAGAATCTACTTGGTTTGATTTTGAGTTTCTGTTTACCGAGAATCAAGAACATATTTCTTTTGGATGGGAAAACCTTCCCGAATTAGAGTTAAAACCTCTGATTTCCAAAAAAACTCATATCTATAAATCAGAAGTTAGTTTGGTTCAAAAAATTTCACAAAGCTGGTATAATCGAATGCAAACCTTATCCAGTCTGATAACAAAGCATCTGCGCCCATAGCTCAACCGGCAGAGCACCCGCCTCTTAAGCGGATGGTTGAAGGTTCGAGTCCTTCTGGGCGCACAAATTAGGGAGAAATATAGATATCCCAATCCAAAGAAGGAAACTCAAGATTATCTTCTTCAAGTCTAATGCCTTCAATAACTTTCTGATCGTTTTTCAACTCCTGTAAAAATCCTGGCTGAGTTGTAAGAGTTGGAATTGGAGTAGGAGATAGTTGACCTTGTGTAGTAGGAATAACTTTATCTTTAACTGACACAAAAACCAATAATAAAGCAATAATTCCTATAAATGACAAAGCAACAATTGCTACTTTTATCGATAATAATTTTTCAAACCAATTTCTTTTTGCATTGTCATTCAATGGACTTTCAGATTCAAAATCCTGAAAAATCGGTTCATTGCTTTCAAAAGACTGATTTTTCAAAAAATTGATGTTTTGTTCCGATTTGGTTATTTTTTTCATCTGTTCAACTTAAAATCATTAGTAATGATCTCCTGAATAATTCTTAAATGATTTTGTAATTGATTATGATAATCATTAATTTCGGTAATTAAAGAGTTTTGACTTTTACTTCTTTCATCCATTAACTCTTCTTCAGGAAAATTTATAATTGCTTGCACAATGACCTCATTTTGGGAATTGATAGAACTTAAAGAGTTTTGCAGATCTCTATCATAATATAAACTTATCTCGGCTTGTCCATACTCTTCCTTTAACTTTTGAACAATATCGGTTCCATATTTCAAGTGGAGTTTATTAAGTTTATTAAAATATATAACGTCTTTTATTAACTTTGATAAATTATTGTAATAAACTCTGTTTTCCTCAATTAGATCTGAAAAACTGTTTAAAGAATCTAAGTCATCAATTGCCTGAATTGATTCATTCATATCATCGAGATCGGCAATAACAGAATCAACCATTTGCTTTATTTGAGAATAATCTTGGGTATCATTTTTGGATAATTGTAGTTGTTCATATAAATGCTGGAAGTAGGTTTTTAATACTAAGTTACGAGAAACAATAACTTGTCTTTGCGAGGCAATAGCTTTACTTTTGCTATCTATGCTCTGAAAATCTAAATAGCTTAATTTATTTATCCTGTACTGCTCTTGGTCCTGTCTATAAAGATCAAAATTATAGAGAAAATCAGATCGATACTTTTCCTGAGCAAAAATAAGCCCTGGAAAAAAAAGAACAACAAAAGCCAAAATATATCTCATTTTCATGGTGCCGCAGAGAGGAGTTGAACCTCCACGAGCATAGCTCACACGGTCCTAAGCCGTGCCTGTCTGCCAGTTCCAGCACTGCGGCTAACAAAGTCGTAAATAATTCTAACATGTCCGCATCTTTCAACAAATCAAATATTTGTTGAAATTTCATTCATGAATTTGGTCACGGCAGATGCCCAATAACTGCATGGAGGTGCATATACCGGAGCTATTTTCTCGGGAGTATCATAACCCCTGTCATAATAGTTTTCTCTTAATGCTTTTGACACAGTATCAATTGAGTCATACCAATCTTTAAAGCTAATATAGCCTCCGCCCCAGCCATAGGCATTATATGTTCCAGGAACCATTTGTGTTGCAAAAGCTGATTCCAACCCTGAAATAGCCGGTAGCAATCTCCAGTCTATTCCGTATTTATCTGCGCTTATAATAAATTGAGCAGAATAATCAGCTAAAGGTGAGTTTATTCTGGTTAAATAAGCATGAAGCTTTAAATATCTTTCATCCACAGCGAAGCTTTGCTTTGTCTGTTCAGTTAACAACTCAGCAGACGAATTGGCATCATAAAAATTTAAATCAATATAATCGCTTGCCTTCACAGGCCTGGTAGAGAGTGCAAATAAAATAAACAAAAGAGATATGTTTTTTTTCATGTTTGGTAAAAGCGATCAAATAAGTAATTTAAGGGGGTGCAAAAAAAATCCCAGAGTTAACCAATAATAGGCAACCCCAGGATCTGACTCTATTATAGCAGATACTATATACATGTCAAGGGGCAATAATACCAAACCCACTTAAACCTAGCCTAAATCACACTATATAGAATACATATATAAACCTCTAATTTATGTAATATGCTGTGGATATCTTTAGAAAAAGATCAAATTACTTCCGAGTAAGAATAAACTACCGCTCAGCAAGCTGATGCGGTATTTTGAAACAAGTCCAGAAAAGTTTGTTTTTTTATCGCATTCATCCGTCCAGCTTGCTGTACGGTATTCTGCGAGTCAAAATAAAAAGGCTTGGAGCGAAATTAAAGTGTGAAAGGATAGTCTGCATTGAAGATTCTATCTTTAATAAAGTAGGCAAGGGGAGCAGTTTCTTTAATAATCTAAGGCGGAAATTAGATACTGATAATCTTTTTACTATTTTATAATCATTTTCTTTAAGCTCCCGAGAAATCTGGGTATAACTATAGTTATAAAATTGAATATACTTATTATTCTTTTTTTCACTGCTCCTGATATCCATTCGGCTGTCATCAAAAAGAGCTGATAAGTTTAATTTTAAGATGTTTGAAAGCATATATTTAAAATTCTTCTTATTCGGCATTTCCAATATAAAATAGCCTTGCGGCGAAAGAGATTGGTTAACATCACGAAAAAGTCGGCCGGGATTATCAAGGTGGTGAAGCACTCTTACCATGATTACTAAATCAAATCTTTTGTTTAGACTAACAATACTTGCCGCATCAGCTTTTTCATATTTAAAATTGGCATAATCTTTTAAATATTCTTCCCCTTGAGAAATAAGTTTTTCTGAAGGTTCGAGTAATAGAGCATTTTTTACTTTATTAAGATAAAACTTTGAGACTCTTCCGAAACCAGCTCCTATTTCTAAAACACTTGCTTTTCCCAATCTATCTTTTCCAATTTCTTCAAAAAGCTTATCTAGGGCAATTTTTTCGGATAAATGCTCATATTCTCTACCTCTCCAGTAATCTCTATAATCAAATTGGTTATCGTCATAGTAAGCAACAGAAGACTTGCTGTGTGGTGTTGTATTGGGATTATCTTTTTGGTTCAGGTATTTTTCTCTCACCATTGATTTTCTTCCATCTCGTCCATAAATTGTCTGACACCCCTAGCCCAAGAACCATCTGAGGAAGGGGTATAACGCTTCATGATTTCTTCGGGCTCTCGAAGTCCTTGATCGATATAATTTTCTTTCAAGCCTTTGGCCACAGTTTTAATAGATTCTTCATAAGAATCAAATCTTAGAGTTCCCTGACTATGAATGCCCCAACCCCAACAGTTATAAGAATTTTCGGGTATTTTTTTGCATAAATTAGACTCCTGTTGAGCTATAGCGACCAAAAGTCTGTAATCAAGCCCATTATCTTGAGAAATTTTAAAAATATAATCAGCATGATCAGCAATTGGAGAATTATAATGTTCTAAGTATTTTTTCAAAATCAATGGTCTGGAATCAGCCCCAACGGCATAAACATCCATTGTAACTTCATCTTTCTGACTAGATGATAAAAATCCCAATCCATTACTCAGTAAATAATGAAAGCTGCCGGCTTTAAATTTATGTGCATCTTCACTTAACCCTGAAGCAGAAGATGAATTATAAGACAAAAACAAATAACATTGTCCGGCAACAATAATCGGAAAAAATAAAAAGAAACAAAACACAGATAAAATCTTTGCTTTCATGCTTAAATTATCCTGTCACAATTCAAAAAATATGTCAACTTATCAAATATATTTCACCCTACATCCTGGACAATTTTGACAAGATTTAAAAATTTGGGTAAACTAAGCCCATGTCTGACAAAAAACAAAAAGATAAAAATCTTCAGTGGATAGACAAAAACACCTTTCAATTATCCATAAGCCTTAAGAAGGAAGAGCTAAAAAATGCCTATGATGAAGCTATCAAACATATAGCTTCGGAAATTAAAATCGACGGCTTTAGAAAAGGAAAAGCTCCCAAAGACATTGTTGAGAAAAACACTGATAAAGATAAAATTTATCAAGAAGCATTGCAGAAAATTCTTCCAAAAGCTTATCTAGAAAAGATCAAAGAGCTAGATCTTAAGCCAATAATTAATCCTAAATTCCAAATCACATCAGCCCAGGAAGGAAATGATTGGGAAGTGATTGCAACAGCAGCACAGAAACCCGAAATTGATCTGTTTGACTACAAAGAAAAAATCAAAGAAGTAAATGCAAAGGTAAAAATCTGGACTCCCAACAAGGAAACACAACCTGACAAAGAAGGCGAAAACAAAGAGCAAGGGGTAAATAAACAAAAAGAGAATCAAATTCAAAAAATATTAGACACATTATTATCAGTGGTTAAAATTGAAATTCCCAGTATTATTACCGAACAAGAACTAAACAGAAGAATGAGCGGCTTATTTGATCAATTACAAAGCATGGGATTAACCCCACAAGCATATGCAGAATCAAAAGGAACAACAATCGAATACATCAGGAAAAATATAAGCAAGCAAATTGAGGATAATTATAAAATAGAATTTGCCCTTGAAGAAATAGCTGAAAAAGAGAAAATCAAAGTTGAAAAAGAAGAGTTGGAAAAAATATCCAAAGGACAACCTGTTGATCAACATTATTTATCTCACCTTTTAAGACAACAAAAAACTATTGAATACCTCTCAAACCTGTAGTAAAATCTCATAAGTAATGCCAAACCAAAACTCTAGCAATTCAAATCAAAAAAATAATCATTTCTTTTCAGTTGAAGATCTCTTGAGAAGAAGACAAGAAAACTTATCCGAACGAACGTACTCAAGCGAAAACTTAAAAAAAACTTTCTTTGAAAAAGCCAAGGAAGAAAACTTTAGAATAGTATATAGTGCTGAAGAAAGAACAAGAAAAAACGAAATTAAGTCTATCCAGGGCGAACTAAAAAAACTGATTAAAAAAACAGAACACTTAGATCTTCAGATAAAAAGAGCAGTCCACCAGCCCGTCCTAGAAAATTCAGAATATGAATTAAGTTTTTTAATTTCTTTAAAACTATTTATTCGTAATATATTTAAACAGGTTGAAGATGCTTCTTCATTTTTTGCAGAAGCTGGCAAAAGGAAAAGCAAAAGAAATCGTTTCTGGAATACTGTCCATGACAAAGAAAAGGGAGGATCTCAATACTTGCTTTCCTCTGAACATTACGCTTCAAGATCCGGAGTATAAATAACCAACCAACAACAGGATTGATCTTTAGCTAAATATCTAATAAAATCAAACAATATGAAAAACTTAAATTTATCTGATGAAAAATTAAACCATTCAGCTTCACATGTTTTAGCTCAAGCCATGCAAAAACTTTTCCCAAAAGCTAAGCTCGGTATTGGTCCGGCAATTGAAAATGGATTTTATTACGATTTTGATTTAGACAATAAAATAAGCGAACAAGATCTCGAAAAAATCTCAGACGAAATGACCAAGATTATTGAACAAGATTTACCTATTATTAGTAAAGAAATATCTATTAACGAAGCAAAAGAATTATTTGAATCACAGCCTTTTAAATTGGAACTAATCGATGATTTGTCTTTAGAAGGAATAAAAAGTGTATCGGTTTACTACACTGGTAACAAATTTTTTGATCTATGCAAGGGCCCACATTTAAAATCTACTGGAGAAATAAAAGCTTTAAAATTGAATAGCGTAGCCGGAGCTTATTGGAAAGGTAAAGAAACAAATAAAATGCTGACAAGGATTTATGGTGCAGCCTTCTTATCACAAAAAGATATGGAAAAATATCTTTGGAGACAAGAAGAATTAAAAAAAAGAGATCATAGAAAAATAGGCAAGGATTTAGATTTATTCAGTATAGATCCAGATGTTGGTCCCGGGTTGATTCTTTGGCATCCAAAACTATCCATTGTCAGAGAAGAAATCGAATTGTATTGGAGAAAAGAACACAGGAAAAGAGGCTATGAATATGTTTACACTCCCCACGTTGGAATAGATAATCTTTGGAAAACATCCGGTCATTTGGAAAACTACAAAGAAAGCATGTATCCGGAAATGAAAATGCCTAAAAAGGATAAAGAGGAAGAGACAAAATATTACGTCAAACCAATGAATTGTCCCTTTCATATTAAAATCTACAAAAGCAGACCAAGGAGTTACCGAGAACTTCCATTACGATGGTGCGAGCTAGGAACAGTCTATAGATACGAAGAATCAGGTGTTCTTCATGGAATGCTTAGAGTAAGAGGATTCACTCAAGACGATGCCCATATTATTTGTACTGAAAGTCAATTCGTTGAAGAAATTAACAAGGTTTTGGATTTTGCCTTGAATTTAAATTCTGATTTTGGATTTAAAGAGCTTAAGGTTTACTTATCGGTTAGAGGAACGAAAAAAGCCGACAAATATGTTGGCAAGGTCAGCTCATGGGAAATGGCTGAAAAGACATTAGAAGAAATTTTAAAAGAAAGAAAGATTAAATTTGAAAAAGACATAGGGGGAGCCAAATTTTATGGTCCAGCTATCGACCTAAAAGCCGTTGATCCTTTCGGCAGAGAATGGCAGGGGACAACAATTCAGTTAGACTTTAACAATCCTGAAAGGTTTTCTATGACATACACAGGTGAGGACGGGAAGGAACATACCCCAATTATGATCCATCGAACCTTACTTGGGGCAATGGAAAGATTTATCGGCACCTTGATCGAAATGTACGAAGGTGCTTTTCCGGTTTGGCTTTCTCCTCAACAAGTGGCAGTTCTGCCAATATCTGAAGATCAATTTAAATCGGCTGATAAGATTCAAAAGGAATTATCAGATACCGGAATAAGGTCGGTCCTCCTCAGCAACCAGACATTAAATTCACGCATCAGACAAGCACAATTGGAAAAAATCCCTTATATGTTGATAATAGGCAAAAGAGAAGTTGAATCCAAGACTGTAAGCCTAAGATTAAGAACGGGAAAAGACAAAGGAGAGATAAAACTAACTGATTTCATTACCCTGGTTAAAAATAAGGTCAAGAAAAAATCCATTATCTAGGTTGATTATATAAAACTGTTGTGCTATATTATCTAGCGTAAAGAGACGCACTAAAGAATGCAAAATTCAAGATATTATCAAACAAATTACCGAACAAATTGGCAAATTAGATCTCCAAGCGTTCGAGTAATCGATGAAGAGGGTAAGCAGATAGGAGTTATTGACATAAACACGGCTCGAAACATGGCCAGAGAGAAGGGACTTGACTTGGTAGAGATTGCTCCCAAGGCAAGACCACCTGTCGCAAAAATTGCAGATTATGCCAAATTGAAATATCAGGAAGCTAAAAAGAAAAAAGAGGAAAGAAAAAAGCAGAAGATTCAAGATGATATTAAAGAAATTCAGCTTTCTCCTTTCATAGGAGATGCTGATTTAAATACCAGAATCGAAAGAGCACAGGAATTTGCAAAAAAAGGTTTCAAGCTCAGAATAGTTATCAAGTTTAAAGGAAGACAGATAACCAAAAAGGAGTTTGGATTTGAAATGATAGATCGACTTAAAGAAGAGTTATTGGAAATTTATGAGCCGGAAACAGAGGCAAAATTAATTGGAAAAAGAATAATTATCATTTTTAAGCCCGTGAAAAATGACAAAAAATAAACAAAAAGTTAAAAAATCGGTGAGAAACAGATTTAAAGTAACAAAAAGCGGTAAGGTATTGCGCTTAAGGGCTTTTTCTGGACATCTTAAAAGAAGAAAAAGTAAAAAGCAGTTAAGAAGATTAAAAAAGAGTACTGAAGTTACAGGAAAAATGGCTATTAAAATCAAAAAGGCTTTAGGAAAATAAAATGAGAGTCAAAACAGGAACAACCAGAAGACAAAGACACAGTAAGCTGCTCAATCGAGCCAAAGGCTTCCGAATGACCAGAAGCAGGCTTTATAAGGTTGCGCATGAAGCTGTTATGCACGCAGGGCAATATGCTTTTATCGGGAGAAAGCTAAGGAAAAGAGACATGAGAAAGCTCTGGATCACTCGAATTAATGCCGCAGCCAGACAATACGGACTGACTTATTCCGAACTTATGAATCTTCTTAACAAGGCTGAAGTAAAAATCGATAGAAAAATGCTTGCCCATTTAGCCGTTACAGATATTGATAAATTTAAATCAATCGTTGAGTCGGTTAAAAATAAGTGATCTATTTAGAGCAATAGTAGTAAAAGCCTCCTTGTGGAGGTTTTTTTTGACCTATTTGCTAGAATAGAAATATCTAACATAAACAATGAACATTACCAAAGAGATAATAAAAGCCAAAGCAGAAATTGCAAATAGTAATACTGCCCAAGATTATGAAAAGATTAGGATTAAGTTATTGGGCAGGAATGGGCTATTTAATAAACTCTTCTCAGAAATCTCTCTACTCCTACCGGAAGAGAGACAAGAAAAAGGCAAACAGTTAAATCAATACAAGCTGGAAATTCAAAAGCTTCTTGCCCAAGCTCAAAAATCCCCAGTTGAAACAGATCAAAAAAAAGCTAAAAATGTCTATCAACTAACTAAGCTTGGACATGAACACCCAATAACCATTACCCAAAACAAACTCAATGACTTATTCCAAAAGTTAAATTTCTCTCTCTACGAAGGACCCGAGATTGAAACCGATGAATTTTGTTTTGAAAGGTTAAATGTCCCCAAAAACCATCCCAGCAGAGAAATGCAGGATTCTATTTATATTAAAGAGCCAGAGTTATTACTAAGGACCCAAACATCTTCCATAGAAGCAAGATTGCTAAATGACCAAAAGCCTCCTTTTAAGGCTTCTTTTCCTGGAAGAGTGTATAGGAATGAAAAGGTAAACAAAAGTAATCATTTTGTTTTTCATCAATATCAAGCAGTTGCAGTCGATAAAAACTTATCTTTAAAAGATCTGATTGGCACCTTAGATTATCTTTTTAAAAATATGTATGGGCCAGACGTAATGGTTCGCTATCGTTGTAAATATTACCCTGAGGTCGAGCCGGGTTTAGGAATGGATATTCGTTGTTTTAGCTGTCAGGGCAAGGGATGCGTCCTCTGTAAACAAGCGGGCTGGATAGAGATGGGCGGGGCGGGAATGATTCATCCCAAAGTCATGAAGATGGCCAAAATTGATCCTAAAAAATGGAAAGGGTTCGCTTTTGGACTTGGCCTTGATAGATGGGTGATGGCAAAATACAATATTCAAGACATTAGAACATTACTCGGAGGCAATTTAGCCTACCAACCGAACATATGAAAATTATCTTGTCTAACCTAAAAAAAATCGCTCCGGTTAAAGCTGACTCAGATCAAATTGCCAGTGATTTAACTATGCTTGGGCATTTCTGTGAAGGAGTCAATAGAATAGATAACGAAGAAGTTATAGGGCTTGAGATAAGACAAAATAGGGGAGATTGTTTAAGTTACCTAGGAATAGCCAAAGAACTTTCAATACTTTACAACATTCCTCTGACTCTGGAAAAAAAGGAATTTGAAACTGACAGTAAATACAAGCTGGATTTAAAAGTAAACGCCAAAAAATATGTTAAGAGGATAATGGCGGTAAAAATTTCTGATGTTAAAGTGAAACCTTCCCCCGAATGGTTAAGAAAGTTTTTANNATAAACCCTATTAATAATATTGTTGACACTACTAATTACATTATGCTCATTTTTGGCATTCCAAGCCATGCTTTTGACTGTCGCATATCAGGAGAAGAAATAAATTGGACTCTTAACAACGAAAAATTTCAAACTCTGACTTCTATCGACGGCAGTAAAATCAAATTAAATAAGGACAGCCTTCTTATGGTTGGCAATAATCAAGCCCTAGGATTGGCAGGCGTAGTTGGAGGAAGAGATTCAGGCATTAATAATAAAACTCAAGACATAATAATCGAAATGGCAGTTTATGATCGTGAAAAAGTAAATAAAGATTCGAGAAACCTTAAAGTTATAACTGAAGCCAGCACCAGACTTGATAAAGAATTGGATAGCGAACTCATACCTCAGGCTTTTGCCCATCTAATACACGCTATTAATGAATTAGCTGGAGGCAAAACCAATAGTCAAATATTTGATTATTATCCAACCAAAATACAGATGCCAAAGATTAAACTTAATTTAGAAAACGTCAGTCGGATAGCCGGAATTAAGATAAGAGATGATTTTTCCTTGGAAATATTAAAAAGACTAGGATGTAAAATAGAACCGAAAGATAAAGGCTATATAGTATCACCGCCGACAAATAGAAAAGATCTTGAGCTTGAGGAGGACTTAATCGAAGATATTATCCGTTTTTTTGGTTATGATAAAATTCCTGTCAATCAACCAATCTCTGATGATAAATTAAACGACGTTACTCCGGCAATACTCGTTGTAATAGAAAATCTTAAAAATAAAATCTTAAACCTTGGCTACGATGAAGTATTGTCTTGGCCATTAGTCGATGAGAATAATATTTTTGGACAAGAATTTGATAAAAAACCGATTAAAACGGAAAACAATATTAATAGTAATTATCCAATATTAAGAATGTCTATTATTCCTTCGTTAATGAAACAAGCCGATCAATATAGCCGATACAAAATTCCATTTTCTCAATTTTTTGAGGCAGGAAAGGTTTATTTTCAAAAAAACGGCAAACACACGGAACAACATTCTATTGCCATCTTTAACAAAAACAAAAAAATTCTTACAAGAGATGTAAGATCACTAATCGGTTCTTCGGAAACCACCTGGGCAAAAGACCGTCATGGACACTATTGTGAATTTAATCCGGAAAAGCTTGTTAATCAAATTAACCAAGAAAAAGTATGTTTAAAATATCTGACAAATCCCAATTCCATCCATGAACTTAATAAGCAGATTATAAAACTTGATGCCAATCTTGTTTTTGAAAAAGAACAGGCAATTGAGACTCTTTTGGAAAATTATTTTCATAAAATTGGCCCTGAGGTTTGCTGGAAACTTGAAATCAGCGACATATTTAAAACAAAAGATAAGTATAAATACACCATTACTGCCCATTACTATAATGTCTCGAGCAGTAAGGCTAAAATAATCCACAAAAAGGCTTTTAATCTTTAATCTTCGATGATCGGACTAGGCTTTATAGTAGGCGAAGAAGTAGGTTTCTCAGTTGGAGTTGCAGTAGGCGCTGACGTGGTAGGACTTGGTGTGGGTGAAGGTTCCCAATCCCATGGAAGGTTAACACCCACCCTGACCTCAGCTTCAGCTCTATTGTTATCCTGATCGTAAGCTATAGCTTTGATATAATAAGTGCCGTCATCCAATTTAAGCTCAGCTTCATAAGGTTTGTGATTAATCGTTTTGATTTTTTTGCCATCAACCTCAATTTGAATTTCTTTAAGATCCTTAATCGTATTGACGTCGACTTTCACTAAAAAACTACTGTCCACTGTTGTTTCATTGCCCGGAGAGGAAAGTCTTATCGAGATTAAACCCGAATCATCACAATAATCACTAGGAGGATGATAGCGAGAGTCTTCCTGCTGAAAAGTCCAATTTAAAATTGCTTCCTGCCACCGGTTTTTACCATCTTTTGAGACAGGATCCTGTTCGACAAAAATAAAATACTCCTTTTCATCATAATCTCCCGAAGAAACAAGGGCAGGAGTCGCCAATTTGTCTTGATTTCGACAAGTTTTCATCTTGACATGAATAGGGTCCGATCCATTAGGAACAGTGCCGTTAATAAAATATTCATTCTTCGAAGCAAAACCATCATGAGCAGGGTAGCCGGAAACAACATCAACTTCAACCTGAGATATATTACCAGGTTTTGAAAACTCACTATATCCAAATTGATCAATAGCAGCTATCATGGCTCTTCTCCAAATAGGGGTAGCTCCGGAAATACCTGAAGCTACACTTTTCATTGATGAATTGTCATTATTACCAACCCAGGATGCAATAATAACTTCTGGGGTCCAACCAATGGCCCAGTTGTCTTTAAGATCATTTGTGGTACCTGTTTTAACAGCAACTTTTCTATTGGGGATATAAAGACCTGAGTGAGATCCAAAACTTACCAACCTTGCGTTATCATCAGATAAGATGTCAGAAATTATATAGGCAATACCCGGATCAAAAACTTTTTTGCCAGAAATAGGTTTGTACTCTTCAAGAACCTTGCCATCCTTGGTAGTTACCGTCAAAAAAGGATTGGCCTGCTGAACTTCACCCTGATTGGCAAAAGCAGTATAAGCTGAGGCCATTTCAATCATTCTAATATCTCCTCCTCCAAGGGTTAAAGACAATCCAAAATTTGAAAGATTCTCTTTAGTGGGCTCAAGGGTTGTCATGCCCATTTGGTAAGCCTTTTCAAGCATATCCGGCACTCCGACAATGCCCAAAAGTTTAACAGCAGGGACATTAATAGAATTTCCCAAAGCCGTTCTTAAATTCATTGGACCATGATATTTTCCATCGTAATTTACAGGAATATAATCGGGCTGTCCAAATCCTATAGGAAACACTGTCCGAGCATCAAAAATAGGAGTAGCGGCTGTATAACCTTTTTCCAATGCTAAAGCATAAGTTAATGGTTTTATTGAAGAACCTGGCTGCCTAAGACCTTGGGTGACAACATTATATTTTCCATCTATGGTTTCCGAAAAATAGTCCTTTGACCCCACCAAAGCCAATATTTGACCCGTTTTAGGGTCAAGAGCTACCACTGCGCCGTTGGTAATGTTTAGACCCTCCACTTTATCGATTTCTTCTTGCACAATCTTCTCAACTTCTTCCTGGAAAGATAAGTCTAAAGTTGTAGTCACTTTTAAACCCCCTTGTTCGGTTAGTTCAGGACCGTATTTATCTTCCAACAGCTTTTTAATCCACAAAACAAAATGCGGTGCTTTAATAAGAGTCCTATCTTCGGCAAATTCCAATTGGTCAAGTTGTTCCAAAGCTTCTTTATGTTCTTCAGAGGTAATATAATCATCTTCTTCCATTCTCCTCAGCACTGATTTAGTCCTATCGACAAACGCATCAGGTGTTGCCGAAAACGGAGAATAAACAGAAGGCCTTTGAGGCAAACCCGCCAGAAAAGCAGATTCAACCAGATTTAGCTCAGATACTTTCTTGCCTAAATACTGTTCAGAAGCAACTCCAACTCCCCAAGCTGTACCTCCATATGGAGCCTCGTTTAAATACATTAACAATATCTCGTCCTTGGAATATTTTCTTTCTGCCTGCAAAGTTAAAATTAATTCCTTTAATTTTCTAGTCGGAGTTCTTTCCGGAGTAAGAAGCACATTTTTAATTAACTGCTGAGTTAGGGTTGAACCTCCTTGCAATGACTGATGTATAACAATGTTATACGCTGCCCTGGCAATTCCTTTTATCGAAAAACCGGGATGAGTGTAGAATTCTTTGTCTTCAATGGCGATTGTGGCCAATTTGAGACTATCTGGAATATCTTCCCAAGAAACAGGATCTCTTTTGGCTTCTTTATAAAAGTCATACAATACCTCTCCATTGCGGTCATAAATCCTGGTTGCAAATCCTTCTTTCCTTACCAAGTTGCTAGGGGAGGGGAGATCTCTGCCTACCCAGGCAAATACGGCAATCGTAAGAATAAATCCTGCCACAATAGACACAAAAGCACCTACTGAAACATAAAAAAGGAGTTTATCCCTTTTAAATCTTGATACAGAGCGAAGACTTCGCCTGGTATGTTTTTTGAATAATCTTTTTTTCCAGGTTTCAAACCAGTTCATGACATTTTCCATTCCTTTAAAAATATACAATAATTTATCAACTTGTTTTAACCTATTTATTTTTACTTAAAACAGCAAACTATCTTAGATGTTTTGTCTTAAGTAGTTTAATTCGCAGAACAAACTAGCGTGGACTTTCAGTACACGGTAGTTTAATTCAAAGAACAAACTAGCGTGGACTTTCAGTACACGGTAGTTTAATTCAAAGAACAAATCACATAGACTTTACTAGTCTATTGGTTTATTATACATAAACACCAAGTTAAGTCTAACATCTAATGAAAAAAATAAAAATTAAGAAAGATAAAATTATCAAGCTGGTTATTATTATTGCCTCAATTTCCCTTGTTTTGAGCAGTTTTATGCCATTGCTTTATATGTTGAGATAGAATTCAGTCATTCAGATTGATGAAACTCACTTCCCTTAAAAAGCCAAAAGCGGAATACCCAAAACAACAAGTAGGATTTGAAACTCCAATAAGATTTTTAAAGGGGGTTGGCCCCAAGATGTCGGCTAAACTTAAAAAGCTTAATATTGAAAATATCAATGATCTTCTTCATTACTTTCCTAGTTACTACAAAGACTATTCGGTAATTAAAAAAATTAATCAGATTAACGATGGGGAAGTGGTCACAATTAAAGGCAAAGTCTTAGATTTTAAAAACAGCTATTTACCAGGGAGAAGAACTCTGCAAAAAGCCACAATCTCTGATAGCTCTGGATTAATTGAAGCCACTTGGTTTAATCAGCCATTTTTACGCAATACCATTAAAAAGGGAGATAAAATTTATTTTTCTGGGAAAATCAAATCAACTGCTCACCGTTTATTTATGAATTCCCCTGAGCATGAACCTTTCGGTTCAAAAACCTTGAACACAGCTGGACTTATAGCACAGTATCCCGAAACCAAAGGTGTAAATTCAAAATATTTGAGAAAAATTATTAACCTTGCCTTGGATCTTTATACAAATAATATTAAAGAGACTTTACCGAAAAGTATTCTTAGCAAATATGATTTGATTAGTAAAAAAGAAAGCATTGTACAAATTCATCTTCCCAAAACCCTTAGACAAGCGGACGAGGCAAAACAAAGAGCAGCCTTCGAAGAGATGTTTATTCTTCAATTAAAAATTCTAAAAAAGAAATTACTTTGGGAAAAGAAACTAAAAGGATCTGGTCAGAAAATTTTTAGACAAAAAATTTTTCAACTTCAGTCAAGTTTTTCATTCACTCTAACTACTGACCAGAAAAGAAGTCTTGAAGAAATTCTTTGTGATTTAGAAAAAAATATCCCCATGAATAGACTGCTTCAGGGAGATGTCGGCTCGGGAAAAACAATCGTGGCTTTATTGGCTTGCTACAATACCTATCTAAATAATCTTAAATCTATATATATGGCTCCAACCGAAATTCTTGCTTTCCAGCACTATCAAACCTTTAAAAAAATTCTTTCGCCCCTTGGTCTTACCATCGAAATTAATACCTCTAGCAAAAAGGAAATATCAACTGAGGGTAAACAATCTGACATAATTATCGGCACTCATTCTCTTCTTCACAAAAAAGCAGAAGCTGCATCGCTTATTATCATTGACGAACAACACCGTTTTGGGGTTGCCCAAAGGGCAAAAATTCTAAAGATATTTAAAGATAAAAAAATTACTCCTCACTTGCTAACCATGACCGCCACTCCTATACCTCGAACAATAAGTCTTACTCTCCAGGGAGATTTAGATATGTCAATACTGAAAACCATGCCTAAAGGAAGACAAAAAATTTCCACTTATGTTGTTCCAATGAATAAGAGAGAAAGGGGGTATGAGTGGATAAAAAGAGAAATTTCCAAAAATAAATGCCAAGCGTTTATTGTCTGTCCTTTAATTGAAGAGTCTAGTTCAGAAACCTTAAAATCTGTCAAAGCCGCCAAACAAGAGTATGAGAACCTCCAAAAAATATTCGCAGATTTTAACCTGGGTCTATTACATGGCAAACTAAAATCAACAGAAAAAGAGAAAATCTTAAAAAACATGCAAAGAGGGAAAATTGATATCCTCGTGTCCACCCCNNGAGGTAGGAATAGATCTCCCAAACGCTTCAATAATGCTCATAGAAGCTGCCGATAGGTTTGGACTTGCTCAGCTTCATCAGCTAAGAGGCAGAGTGGGAAGAGGAAGTATAAAATCATATTGTTTTCTATTTAGTGAAAATTTTGGTCAAAAAGCTATTAAAAGATTAAAGGCCTTGGAAAAAGAACAAAGTGGAATTAAATTGGCACAAATGGATTTGGAAATGAGAGGTCCTGGAGAGATATACGGACTACAACAGCATGGTTTTCCCGAATTACAAGCCAGTTCGCTTCTTGACTACCCCTTGATTAAAAAAACAAGACAGGAAGCACAAGAATTGCTAACAGTTGATCCAGAGCTAAAAAAACATAATATTTTAAAAGAGATTATTGCTGGAAATGAGTTGTTAATCGCTCCTAATTGAATTTGCATTTAGCTTGAAGTAAGGGTAAAATTACACTGTTAAATTATAAAAAAACCAAGATGAGCCGGTTAATTCTTGGTAAAACAAAAAACATAAGGATTCAAAATGGGTGCATTGCCAAAAACTAAACCATCAACAAGAAGACAGGGTAAAAGAAGAGCCACACATAAGGTTAAATTGCCCACAGTAGTTGTCTGCCCCAGCTGTCAGGCCGAGAAATTACCTCATTTTGCCTGTCAGAACTGCGGTTGGTATGAAAAAGAAAAAAATAAAAGATCCAAGACACAGTAAGAGACAAAGAATCGTCAAACAGTTGTTTGCTCACAGTTTTGATGAAATTGCCCGTAGAAATACTGATAAAAACTTAGATGAGAGCGAAGAAATTTTAGGTAATCACTCCGAATTAGATAAGATTATCAGTAAATCTGCCCCCAAATGGCCAATAGAAAGAATAAACAAAATCGATTTAAGTATTTTGAGATTAGCAGTTTGGGAATTGTGTTTTGTAAAAAAAGAGCCACCCAGAGTAATAATTGACGAAGCAGTTGAGTTAGCCAAAGAGTTCGGCTCTGAAAGCTCCCCCGGTTTTGTAAACGGCGTTCTCGGAACAGTTTATAATAGTATAGAAAAGCCAAGTGAATAAAATAAATATTGAAAAAACATGAATAATCTTGATAAAAAAGCGTTGGCTAAACTTGAAGAAACAGTTGGAGTAAAATTTATTAACCAAGATTTATTGATCAACTCTTTGATCCACAGATCCTGGCTGAATGAAAATAGATCGCAAAAATTTACATCCAATGAAAGATTGGAGTTTTTGGGCGATGCAGTTGTAGAATTATGGGCAACAAAAAACTTATTTGAAAAATTCCCACAGCTTCCCGAAGGTTCTCTAACCAATATCCGAGCTGCTGTTGTCAGAACTGAATCGCTTGCCCAAAAGGCAAGAGACATGAATTTAGGCAAGTATTTATTCTTAAGTAAAGGAGAAAATGAAGGGGGAGGAAGAGAAAACGATTCACTTCTCGCAGACACTTTTGAGGCTATAGTTGGGGCTATCTTTTTAGATCAAGGTCAAAAAGAGGCTGAAAAATTCTTGGATAAAAACCTTTTATTCGAATTAAAATCGTGGGGAGAGCAAGGGGATATCAAAGATAACAAAACCATTCTTCAAGAAACCATTCAATCAACTCAAAAAATTACTCCTTATTATCAAATCATCGAACAAAAAGGCCCTGATCATGAAAAGCGATTTGTGGTAGGCGTATACTTTGGAAACAAACAAATGGCTATCGGCGAAGGCAAATCAAAAAGAGAAGCAGAAGAAGAAGCTGCCCAACGAGCATTGACTATGGTAAATAAACTGGTAAAATTATCCAGCTAGTATCGAGCACATATATTTTATAAATAATTGAATCATGTTAAAAATAAAACTATTCATCAGGGGTCATAGAAATCAAAGAACCTACCGCATTGTTGTTGCAGAAAAAAAATCAAAGCGGGATGGTAAGTATGTTGAAGACCTTGGTTATTACAATCCTGAAACTAAAGAGTTTAAGTTAGATAAAGCCAAGTTGGATATGTGGGAGAAAAATGGAGCCCAACAAACTGAAGGTGTAAGAAAACTCTTAAAAGAGCAATTAAAACAAAAATGAAAGACCTGCTTGATTTTCTTCTAAACCTTGCTACCGGTACAAAAGAGGGTTACGAAATAGTTGAATCTAATGATAATGGCAATCTGATCTATATTATCAAAGCCGACAAGAGCATAATTGGACAGATAATAGGTAAAAGCGGCAGAACCATTAAAGCTATCAAAAATCTCCTGATGGTAAAAAGCAAAGGGCAAGATTCTTTTATGCTGAACGTTGAAGAGAGAGAGTAATTCTCAAAGAGGAGCAAAGGGATTTCTATTTTCAACATCTTCTTCAAATATTGTTTGATCCATTTGATCGTATATTGCCAGTCTGTCAAAAAAGTCTTTAGATTTGTCATAATAACTTTCTATTTTTTCAAAAGTTTCCAATTCTTTTGCCGTAAAATCAAGCTGTTTAGTGTTAAATTTCTCGTTTAAAACGACCTTCTCCTCAGAGGCAGAGGCTAGATGAAGTTCAAGAGACAATCTGGCACTTATCAACTCACCTTGGTCAGTCTTTGAAGAATAGTTTAATTCAGTAATAGACAATAACGGCAATCCCTCGTCTAAATCTCCCAAAAGACCGATAAAATCACTTTCTCTTCCCAATACCTCCATCTCAACTTTAATTTTATCTAAATTTGTTTTTACTTTTGCTTTCGGGGCTGGAGCAGATTCTTTGGAGTCTGTTTCTGATTCTATCTCGCCTAAATTAAAAGACATTTCTTCGATGACAAAATTATTGCGTCTGCACGGTTCTTGTAAAGCATAAATTACTAAATAAATATCTTTCCTAACAGGAAAAGCAGCGTTTGCGAGTTTTAGTTTTTCTTCAACATCCTGCCAATTCCAAGAGTAAAGAATATTTACTTTATCCTGAAGCTGTTTATAGGTATTCTGCATTCTGACCAAATTTGTCCTCGCTTTTAAAACTGCTCTTGTGCGAGGAATAAGAATAAGAAAAGTACTTAAGATGATGAATAAAACTATAATAAAAGAATAAAGCATGGTTCTTCCAACTGGGTCTTTGAGTAAAAAATTTTTGTTTAGATATTTTTCTAATTCCATGTCTGTTTAATTACCCACAACAAAAATAATTGTAAATTCCATCTTATCCTCTTTAATCGATATCTGATCTAAAGTTGTAGATTGAAACTCCAAATCATCAAGAGCATTATAAACCTTATTTTCAAATTCACTTATTTGAATAATTTCCGGCCAGGATCCCTTTATCACCAAGGTTTTTTGATCATATAAAATATTTTTAATGTAAGCTCCCTCTCCCGTAAGAGCACTAGTCGCTTCAACCATAGGGCTCAATATCTTTCTGTCGGATATTACCTCCGAAGCATTAGTCACCTGGGCTCTGGCTTGATTATGTAGAGCAATTTCATCGGTAAATTCCTGTAAAGTTTTTATGGCCAGATCAATCCTCTTAGTATTAAGATCGATCTGACTGTTTAAATACCAATTGGCTGCAGTTATTATTCCTCCCCAAATGATAAATATTACCAAAATTATCAAACTTGTATTTTTGACCCTTCTTACTAGTGCCAAGCGTACAATGTTCAACCTCGACTTTTCTGGTATGAGATTTACCTGATTCATTACAATATTCCTCTTAAATATTTATATTCAGATAAATCTCGACTTTTTATTTTTAATAAAAACATTAGGTTAGCTTTAGTCATCTTTTTTATTTTTTGCCGATATAATTTCTTTTAGCTAAACCAACAACTGTGGAAAATCTTAAACTGTCTTTTTTCATATCAATGGTTAATTTCGAACCATCAACCTGGATATCGGCAAAGGGATTTCCCCATTGAACTTCAACCCCCAATACTCCAATCAATTCGTTGGCTAGCTCGGGGATCATCGTTCCGCCTCCTGAAAGAATAATTAAATCGACTTGTCGTCCCCATTCTTCCTCAAAGGCAATCATGGTCTTTCTTGCCTCCTCGGATAAATTTTTCAAAACATCAAGAAGAGCAGATCTTATCTTGTCTTTTAGCTCTCCCTTTTTCAATCCATAGGCCTTTTTATATTCTTCAGCTTTAAATTGGTCCATCCCTAGGGCAAGACTAACTGCTCTGGTAAAAGCCTCTCCTCCAAGGGGAATAATTCTTGTTAGATAGATATTTCCGTCTTTAACAACGATGAGAATTGTATGGGATTTGCCAATCTCCACAATCATCAAAGGATTATCCCTATGAGGGCTCAAACTTCTAGATAGGGCTGTGGCATTATTTTCTAAAGCCGTGGGAACAAGATCGGCTTTCTTTAAAATCTGGGAAAGTGCCTCGAGAATGTCATTTTTGGCAGCCACCACATATATATATTGATGATTATTGTCATCTTTATGGACAACTTGATAATCAATCTGGACATCTTTTAGGGGGTAGGGGATAAAGGTTTCCGCTTCGTATTGCAGAGCCTTAATTATTTCGCTGTCTTTCATAGGAGGAAGCACCACCATGCGGCTGACAACCTTGTTTTCAGGAATACTGGCAATAACTGTTTTAGGTGAAACACCCAAATCAGTCTTTAAGCCCTTAATTGCGGCAGCAATATCATCTTGCTGTTTGGTGTTATTGATATATTCACCGGAAGTGGGATTTTTTACTTCTCCCGCCGATAAAAGTCTTAACCCTTTGCCCTCCTTACGAACCCAGGCAATTTTAATGTTTGTGCCTCCAATATCTAGGCCGAAGTAATCCATAATTAAATCAGTATAGCATTTCTTTGGAATTGTAAAACAGAGAAAATATTGTTTTTATAGTCTTTTCCCACGCATAAAAATTGAGGTGGAAAAAGTCTGCTCTGTAGTTCCTTGGGCATTTAATAGTTCAGTGTTAACTGTATTACTGTTTAAATCAAGATTAAAGGAAATATCAACCTTGGCATAGCCCGTTTCGTTAGAATCGCAACTAACTGTGAAGCTTGAACAGTTCGTATTTTCCGGAGTTAAATAGTAATTCACCGTACCTGACGCCGATGAAGAAGCAACTCTGCCTTCCGCTAAATCACACTTTAAAGTCGTTAATTCGCCATCATTACCCAAAATAGTAATTTCAGAGCCGCCTGAACAATTACTTGGACTGCTAGCAAATCTCCTTAAATAATCTTCCATCGAAGCGACTGCACTATTTCCAGCCTCTTTTACTTGCCTAGTTGCCAAAGCTTTTGCCCTTCCTCTTAGGGCTAAAAATAAAATCAGCGAGCTTATTGTCATTAAAATAGCAAAAATTCCCAAAGCTACTAAGTTCTCAATCAAAGTAAACCCATTTTTTTTCTTAAAATGAATCATTATTTTATTGCTCCCAATTAGTCAGTTCGGTTTTTATTGTAACGTCTCCCTTAGTGCTTCCCCAGCCAACATTAACCGTTAACTCCATTGAATACTTATCCGAACCAAGAATTGAAGCATCTATATCATAATCACAATCAAATATACCCTGGTCGGCAGAATTTATTAAACTCTCGCAGTCATTACCTGAGCTATCAGCCCAGGAAAATCCAGAATCCTGTTTTTTGTATTTAATATCTTCAATCACCGCTTTGGCAATTTGAGTAGCTTTGGCTTTGTTGCGGGAAAACTGAACAGCAGAAAGCATAAAAACCACGGCCGCCGCCAAGCCCGAAAGAAGGAGGAAGGCCATTAAAATGCCAAAAACGACTTCAATGAGAGATTGACCCTCTTTTCTGCGAATATTGAATTGACCGTTTAATTTATTCCTCATGGACATGCTTTTATTGAAATACTGCCATTTCCTTCAATTAATATCTTTCTTTCACAGCCATTATATCGGATAAAAAGCTCATGATCGACATCATCGGTTGTCTTACCGGACAATGACCGAAACCCAAACGAACAATTACTGGACGTTCCGCTTGAGTTGCAAAAAAGTCTATCTTTGTAACCATTATCATCCAATATTGTCGTTCCTTGTTGATCTGGAGTTCCATTCACGTCGAGACAGAACTCCGTGTAGGAGAGTTCGCCATCAACAACATCTATCATATAATAATTCAGGTTCACACAAGACGGACTAGCTTTTTCTCCCGAAACGGCCTTGCTTTTAATCAATACCAGTTGGGAATAAACTTCTTCGGCAGCAACATCGGCTATTTTAGCCGTATTGAAATTTCTGTATCCGGCAATAGCGGCACCAGCAGCCAATAGAGAAATTGCAATTGCGATTAAGATCTCAATCAAGCTAAAGCCGTTTTTAGTCATTTATTAATAGATTTTAGGCAATTAGGAGGAAAGTATCAAGGAGGGGACATTCGATGGGTACAGACACTATCACCGCATAAGCTCGATCCACAACCATTATTTGCTAAATCGCTTTCAATATAGGCACAAAGGGTATAGGTCGAACCATCTGAAGAATAATAATAGGAATAATTGTCTGGCTTGGGATCGGTCGGTATCTCGTTAATATAGGTAGTCGCCAAACTATTAAGGTCCAGGGGATAAACACCTTCTTCTGATCTATAGATCTCAAGAGCTGATCTGAGAGTTTCTAAATCCGAAATTCTTTTGTTGTCCCTGCTTCTTTTGCTCGCTGAAGCATAAGACACAACGGCAATTGAGGTTAATAGAAGAATTATCGTTGTCGTAACCAGTAGTTCAATTAAAGTAAAACCTTTGTTTTTCATTATTGTTGATTTGCGACACAGTAATAATCTCCTCCTGATGCATAAACACAACCAGCATTCGAATTACCGGTACCGGCTTGCTCCAATATAGCACAAATACAATAAGTATCTGTATCAGCATCACAAACGTAGCTATAATCATAGGTTTCAGGTTTGGGATCATCAGGAAGACCTCCAGGCAAAAATTCGTCTCCTGGAATACAACCTTCAGGATAACCGACATTTTTTGCATAATACATCTCTAATGCTTTCTGAACTGCCTGAATATCTTCCTTTCTCCTGGCATCTCTCCCTCTCTGCTGAACTCCCGAATAGGCAACGGAAGCAGCAGCAACTAATAGGCCAATTATCGAAATAACAATCAAAAGTTCAAACAAGGTGAAACCGGCTTTTTCAATATATTTTTTCATTTATTTAACATAACAAATAATCCTTAATTACTGCAAGCATAATATTCATACCCGCTATCACACGGGCCGGGATCGCAGATATCAGTTATTGAACACCTATTTTTACTGGTTGCTATGTCAGAATCCCCGGAATTTTCAAGACAAGCCATCAGAATAAATTTTTCACTATTTCCATCTATGCAGTAGGAATAATTATCTCCTAAAGGATCCTGAGGAACCTGGGGCATATAGGTTTCACCAAGAGAGTATATATCATCAATGTATCTCTGATGATCATTGTAATCCATTCTTAAAGCTGTTTTTATTGACTCCAAATCTCGCTTTCTGTTCGCATCCCTTGCCCTTAAACGATAGCCTATTAAATTGGGTAAAATAATGCCGGTGAGAAGACCTATGATAAACAAAACAACCAATAGTTCAATTAAAGTAAAGCCTTGTTTATTTTTTTTAATTATCATGGACAAGCCTCATTTGGATTCGCATTTGTACTGCTAACAACATAATTATATATACCTCCATTACAATCTAACATAATATTATTATCTGGATCTACACAACTAAGGATATCGGGATCACTTCCATTTTCAAGAAGAGCATAAAGAAAATATTTATTGGTTGAGCTATCATAACTATAACAGTACTCACTGTCATCTGTGGGGTCGCTGGGAAGCAAGCTCATATAAACAACCGTGTCCCCGTCAATTTGCATTGAGAAGGAATCTTCACCCCAAGCAAAACTATCGTCTCCAACAGATATCTTTCCATTGGTCGAGATGGGAAATATATTATTATCAACATAATACAATTGGAGTGCTCTGGAAATATTTTCAAGATCAGCTTTTCTAGCTGCATCTCTAGCTCTTCTCTGACTGTTTCTAAACTGACCAAGACCAATTACAGACAAAATCCCCATAATTGCCATTACTATTAAAAGCTCAATTAGTGTAAATCCCTTTTTATTTTTAATCATTTTTCTTAAAGATATAACATCTATCCTCTTCATTGCACTCATCTCTGATATAACAAGGATATCGAAGACACTGACTAATATCATCCCCCGTAGCTTGACATTCATCGGTATAAACAAAATAAAGATCAGGATCACAGATATTGTTTTCATTATATTCATCTGTTGCTCCTCCAATAGCATCGGAAGGGGATTTGTTTCCACTAGAGACACCATAATTATAATCAATTTCGGCAACCCTGCAATGAGGATCACTACAAGGATTGTTTTCCGCTTCGGAGCTGGTTTGCATTACATTGGTATAAATCGCATACCAGGTTGGACAAACCGAGGGTTGAACAGTTATCTTATATGGTTCTCCGGTTTCAGGATCACAAGGTACCTTGCTCAGCCAAGGCATAAAAGTAGGCTCATTACAGTAAGTTAAGGCTATCAAAGGTGTACCTATAGGATAACAGCCTGTATCATTAAAATACTCTTCAAAAGCAGTTTTAATTTCATGGATATCGCTTTTTCTCTCACCATCGTATCCTTTTCTTAATTGTCCTCTATAACTAAGTAAAAAGGCAGTTAGAAGAATAGCTAGAATAGCTATAACGATCATAATTTCAGCAAGAGTTATACCCTGATTTAACTTTATTTTTTTCATTTATAGCTATTACATCGGCAGATAATCTTTAATAAAGATATATAATTGCGGAAAAAAAAGCAAACTAAACCAAAAGCCCAAAATCAGGAAAGGCCCAAAAGGCACAGCTGTCTTTATTGACTTTCCCTTTAAAATCATTAAGCCCAATCCATAAATTGCTCCTGTAAAAAAAGCAAAATAATATCCAATAATACTTGGAAGCCAACCCAAGAAAAAACCCAAGAAAAAAGATAATTTCACATCACCCAATCCCATACCTTTGCCTTTTGTAATCAAATGAAGAAAAAGGAAAAAAGCGACTGAGGCCAGTCCGGAAAAAAGAAAGTGTAATAAACCGCTGCCCAACAATAAGTGATACCCAAAAGCAAGTAAACTTAAAATAACAACAAGTTCATCAAAAATAAATTTGTAAAACAAATCTACCCAAAAAGTAATAGCCAGAAGCGAAGCAATCAAAAACAAGATTGCCAAAATCAACCACTGGTTTTCCAGGTCAATAAAATTTTCTTGCCAATATAAATAGGTGATAAGAAAAACTAAACCCGAAAACAATTCGGCCAGTAGAAACCAAAAGGGAATAGGGGAGTGGCAAGTTCGACATCTGCCCTTAAAAAGAAGGAAGCCGACAACGGGAATATTCTCCCACCAGCAAAGCTGTCTTTTGCAGGAATCACAAATTGAACGCTGATTATCCAATCCCAATGCCTGTCTCCACGAAAACGCGCCTGATATTCTCAGGCGCGTCACCACTACCGCGGTAAAACTGCCATTTAAAAGTCCCAAAATGACCGCGGCTGCGGCCAGCGCCCACTTCATTTTTATTCCGGAACACAGACAAACAATGAATCTGTTGTGCCAGACCAAGCCAAAGTATAATCCCCAAAATTAGTTGAATCTACTTCCAAAATACTCTGTGGTACAACAGCACCTCCCGTCATGCCCAAATCCCACAGCTTAACTCTTTCGGAAGGGGTATGATTTACGTTAGCAATGGGAATAAAACAAACATAAACAGAACTATCTTGATCAGGTTTATAAACATAAAGTTGATTGGAATAATCAACTGTCCCAGAGAACTGATCTTTACTCCTAAATTGAGATTTTAACTCATCAGATGTAATTAAGACCCCATTTGCAGTACAATCCCCATCTAAGTTATATCCACCATTATCCGCACAAACACCTGAACCTGAATAGGTTCCTAAGCCTTGAAAAGAACTAGATAGTGTTAATGCATCATTTCCTGTCAAAGCACTTGCCATCCAAGGATACTCGCCAGTTGAAGTATAATACCTCTCAATAGCACCCAATAACTCTGAGGCGTCGTTTTTGAATCTCGAATCCCTTGCCCTATTTATCTGTTCAATAGGATTTAAAGTGGCTACGATGGCAACAGCCAAAATGGCGATAAGAGTAATAACAATCAAAAGTTCTACCAAGGTAAAACCCATATTTAATTTGTATTTTTTCACCATTTTCACCCCCTTTCAGTTTTTAATATTCATAAAATTATAAGTCATTGATTCTTTTTTTAAAACTGGCTTGTCAAGCTGTAAATAGGCATAATCACAGCAAAAACCAAAAAACCAACTCCAACACCTAATACAATCATAATAAGAGGCTCTATAGCGCTTGTCAAGGTTTTTACCCTTTGTTCTGCCTCAACTTCAAAATAGTGAGAAATATTGCCTAAAGTTTTGTCGAGTTTACCTGTCTGCTCACCCGTTGCTACCATTTCTACTAAAATATCAGGAAAAACGATCTGCTCTCTCATGGCATCTGATAAAGAAAAACCTTTTTCCACTCTCTCGGATACTCTTTTAAAGGCTTTCTCGAACAAAACATTTCCTGTAGATCTGCCAATGATCTGAACTCCGTCTATCAGGGGAACCCCTGTGGAAATAAGCATTGCCAAAGTCCTGGAGATATCGGTCATTAAAGTGGCTTCGTTAAGAGGCCCAATTATGGGTAGTTTTAATTTTAACCTGTCTATCTTGGCTTTTATATTAGGCTTTTTGGCATAAAACTTAAAAAATACAAAACCCGCCACAATTAAGATTGGGAAGACAAAAGCAACCTCTACTATAAAATCAGAAATAAACATTAGGATTCTAGTAGGAAGCGGCATCTCTGTTCCAAATTCCTTATAAAGCCCCGTGAGCTTGGGAATAACAAATGTCATCACAATAAAAATGACTCCGATCATGCCCACAACGATAATAATAGGATAGATCATAGCTCCCTTGACCTTTCCGAAAAACTCTTCTTTTTTCTCAAGATTGTCGGACAGCTCCAGTAAAACCTTATCGAGCACTCCCGCCGCCTCTCCCGCTCTTAATGAAGAAATATAAATATCTCCAAAAACTTCTTTATAAATCTCCAAAGCGTTCGAGAGAGAAGTTCCTCCCTGAATAGCAACTAAGGTTTCTTTTACAATAAATTTCAGCTTACCCGATTCCTGCCGTTCCAAAATCTCCAAGGAATCAGTTAATGGCAAACCAGCCTCAACCATGGTCGCTAGCCTGCGCGTAAAAGAAGCAATCTGACCGCCGGATACTTTACTAAATAAAACTTTTATCTGATCTAGNNTTTTTGTTCTTTGATGTCAACAACAATCAAATTCCTCTTTTTAACCAATCTAACAGCCTCTTTCAAATCCCTTGCCTCAACTAATCCGGTAATAATTTTTCCTTCCCAATTTCTGGCTCTATAACCGTATTTATTCATAAATTTTATTCAACATTGCCTCTTAAATTTCTGATGAGTTCTTTTTCTCTTATGGCGTATTTTTTAGCAACCTCGACGTCAACAACTCCTTTTTTCACCCAATCAGCCAATGAGGTTTCCAGTAAAAACATGCCCGCGTCAGAAGAAGTTTGAATGATGTTGTCAATCATGTGAGTTTTACCTTCTCTGATAGAAGTTTTTATAGGATTAGTGTTCATCAACAGCTCGACCGCAGGTACCCGACCAGGCTCAATGGTAGGAATCAAACGCTGAGAAATTACAGCCAATAGAGTTCCGGCAAGCTGCATCCTAACTTGTTCTTTCGATCCTTTTGGAAAAACATCAACAATTCTGTCAATGGTTTCTGCAGCCGAATTGGTATGTAGGGTAGAAAAAACTAAATGTCCAGTTTCAGCAATGGTTAAGGCAGCAGAAATACTCTCTAAATCTCTCATCTCTCCCACAAATACCACATTAGGATCTTCTCTTAAAACCGATCTCAAAGCTCTTTTCCAACTTGTAAAATCTCTTTGCATTTCCCTTTGTGAAAAGATAGATTTTTTTGGCTTAAAATAATATTCAATAGGATCTTCAATGGTTACAATATGCTCTGCTCTTTCTTTGTTAATCT
>DIVO01000051.1 GCA_002428285.1 Patescibacteria group bacterium UBA6130
ATATTGGCTATGTCCGATCTAAGCACGATTCAATATTATCTGTATTTACTTCTATATATTTTCTTTTTCATTTTAGACGATTTGGCGGTTTTTGTGATTGCCATGATTACAGCCCAAGCCGTTGGTATTGAGAATAAGTACTCACAGATTTCTAAAGTTATAGGAGGGATTCTGATGATAATTATTGGTTTACTGTTGATATTTAGACCTCAACTGTTAACTTTTGGATAACTAAATTTGTTTCAAAGTCAAGTTTTTTTCGGAAGAGTGAAAAAGAAGGTAGAACCTTTATTTACCTTGCTTTCGACCCAAATTTTGCCTTTATGTTTTTCAATTATTCCTTTTGAAATAAATAGACCCATTCCCAAACCCGGAGAAGCTGAATGTCGTTTGTCGTCTATTCGAAAGAATCTTTCAAATATTCTGTCTTGATATTTTTTGGGAATACCCATGCCATAATCTTTGATAGAAATTATTAATTCATCTTTTTTATCATCAATATTTAAAAATATCCTTTTTCCTTTAGGGGAGTATTTGATAGCATTTGTCAATAGATTTACCAAAACTTGTTCGATTCGATCTTTATCTGCGGTAATTTTGTTTTTAATACTGCCTCTAACGATAATTACGTGTCTATCTGTGGTAGCTTGGATATTTTCCACAGATTCTTTAATCAGCTTATTAAGATTAATTTTACCTATATTTAACATCAGCTGATTGGATTGAATTCGAGAAACATCCAACAACTCATTAATCAGGTTGCTTAATCTATTTATTTGAGCGTCCATTCTTTTCAGATATAATTTAGAATTATCTATTTGGATGTTTTTTGACTGTCTTTGCAATATTTGAGTGAAAACTTTAATACTGGTGATAGGGGTTTTTAGTTCATGGCTGGCCATGCTAATAAATTCATCTTTCCTGTTTTCTAACTCTATTCTTTCAGTAATATCAGTTGCTATATATCCAATGGCATATAGGTTTCCAAGAGAGTCAATAAGTGGAAATTTCGAAGATATAAATGCTCTTTCTCTGTTATCTTCTTTATATATTTCTTCATAGTTGAGGGTTTGTTTTTCCTTAATGACTTTTTTATCATTTTTAGTTGTAATACTAGCAATTTTTTTAGAGAAAATTAGAGAATCATCTTTGCCTATGAAATTATTTTTTTGTTTGCCAAAAAATCTTGAAAATTGATCATTAACAACTATATATCTGCCTTGAATATCTTTTAAAGCAATTAGAGCAGGAGAAGTGTCAATAATAGCTTGAAGGCGCTTTTCGCTTTCTTTTAAAGAAATCTCAGCGTTTTTCTGAGCGGTAATGTCAAATTCCAGTCCAACTATGAATTTAGCCTTGCCAGACCTTTTTCTCTGAGATGCCCTGGCAAATGATTTAATCCACCTATAATTTCCATTTTTATGTTTAATCCTGTATTCCTGAGTAAAATTTGTAACCTCTCCTTTTATCAGTTTTGAATATATGTTTTTCATGGTCAGTTTGTCTTCGTAATGAATTTTCTCAAACCACCAGTTTCGGATTTGAGATATGGGAGGAATTTCGTCAAGTGAATATCCAAAAATCTGTGCCCATCGGTTGCTCACAAAACCATTTTTCAAAGGTATGGAATGCTCATAATATCCTGCTTTACTAACATCAATAGCCATTGCAAGTCTTTCCTCGCTTCTTAAAAGAGATTGTCTTAATTTTTTTTCTTTTGTTATTTCAATAACACTTCCAATTAGTCCGCTGACCTCTCCGCTTTGGTCAAAAGTAGGTTCTATTGTCAAGTCGAAATAATTCGTATTTTCTTTGCTTCTTACTTTAACCTCTTGCCTAATACCGTTCTTAGAAGAAAGGACCTGTCTTTTTAAATTTATAAGATTTTCTGCGTCCTTTTTATTATCGAAGATGTCTTTGTCTGTTTTGTTAACAGGATTTTTGCTACCGAAAAATTTTGAAAAATAATCTGCCCAAGTGTAAACAAGATTTTTATCTTGATTAAAAACAGTTACCGGTGAATTGATTAGGGCAGTTCTAAACCTTGTTTCACTTTCTTTTAATAGGTTTTCGAATTTCTTCTGCGAGCTGATATCTATAATAAATGCCATAATTGATTTGCTTCCTCTGACTATTGTTCCGCCGACAATTACCGGTATCCTTTTTCCTTCTGATGTCACAAACTCTTTTTCGTAAGGAATAATTTCTTTAAATTTCAAAAGTCTGGATAATTTTTGTTTATCTATTTTTGAGTATTCTGATGGGGTAATTTTTTTCCAGCTTAAACCCCTTACCAGGTCTTTCTTGCTTTTTCCGATAAGGTTCAGAAAATAATCGTTTGCTTCATTTATCTTTCCATTTGGTTTGGCTATAAACTCACCAATAGCTTTGGATTTAAAAAGGGAGATATATTTATTTTTCATCTCCTTTAGCTCTTTTTCGATATATTTTCTTTCAGAAATATCATTAAAAGTGATAACGGCCCCTAATATCTTTTTATTTTTTTTGATAGGGAAAGATGAATATTCTGTGTAAAAATGAGTTTTATTTTTCTTCCACAACACTTCATTATCCAGTCTTATGCCTTTTCCATTTAATAAAGCTTTAATAATTGGGCAGTGTTTTTTACTATATATTTTATTATCTTTATATTTAGAATGAATGAGCTTATGCATGTCTTTGCCAATAACTTCTCTTTCCTTGTATCCAAGCATTTTTAATGCCGCTTTATTAATAAACGTGCATTTGACCTTCGTATCAACACTATATATCCCCTGGTCCGTTGAATTTAACATGAGTTGGAGTAGATGGTCCTTCTTGATGTTCTTGCTTTTTGACATTATTCTTGCTGAAAAAATTCTTTTGTTCTTATAATTATAACTTAATATGAGCTTAGTTTTAAAAGCATCTGAAATATAAAATATAAAAACAACCTTGATCATGTTGCTGATTTTGGGAATTTTTGTTAAACTTAGCCTGGGTTTATATAATTGTAGTGTTCATGCTTTCGTTGGGGTGCATAGCTCAGTTGGTTAGAGCGCAGTCCTGATAAGA
>DIVO01000029.1 GCA_002428285.1 Patescibacteria group bacterium UBA6130
TATCTAGCAAAGTAAACAACTGATTCGATTTCCTTTTGGGGAACTCTTAATAATAACGATAATGGAGAAGGAATATTCTTCAAAAACCAAATATGAACAGAAGGAACCGCCAATTCGATATGTCCCATTCTTTCTCTTCTGACACTAGAAAAGGTAACCTCGACACCGCATTTATCACAAATAACATTTTTAAACCTAATACCTTTATATTTTCCGCAATAACACTCAAGGTCTTTTGTAGGTCCAAATATTCTTTCGCAGAATAATCCATCCTTTTCTGGTCTCCAAGTTCTATAGTTGATTGTCTCGGGTTTTGTAACTTCTCCATAAGACCAGGTTTTAATCTGCTCAGGGGAAGCCAGCTTGATTCTTAAGCCTTTAAAATCAACAATTCCTTTATCAAAAAAATCCTTCTTCATTCGTCTTTCTCCTCACTATTAACTTCTTTAACCTCTTTCTTATCTTCAACGATTACACCCGTTGGCGAAACTTCGAGGGCAAGACCTGCCAACTCTCTAATAAGCACTCTGAACGATTCAGGCAAAGTTGATTGAGGAATATCCTGACCTTTAATTATGGCCTGGAAAGCTCTAGTTCTTCCTTCGGTATCATCAGATTTAATTGTCAACATCTCCTGAAGTGTATAGGCTGCCCTATGAGATTCAAGTGCCCAAACTTCCATCTCTCCAAACCTCTGTCCTCCCATTCTGGCTTTTCCTCCCAATGGCTGTTGTGTCACCAAAGAATAAGGACCAGTTGATCTAGCATGAATTTTATCGTCAACCATATGGTGAAGCTTATTGATATAAGCAATACCAATGGTAACATCCTGATCAAAAGCCTCTCCTGTTCTTCCATCATATAATGGCATCTTACCAGTTACAGGCAAACCAGCTTTTCCAAGCAAGTTAGAAATTACCTCTTCTGGAGGCTCTTTAAAATTAGGAACAGCATAATTTTCATTTAATTTTTTACCAGCAATACCTAAATGAGCTTCCAAAATTTGACCTAAATTCATTCTCGAAATTACTGAAAGCGGAGAAATCACTATATCAACCGGAGTACCGTCTTGGGTATAAGGCATATCATGTGAAGGAAGCACTCTGGCAATAACTCCCTTATTTCCGTGTCTTCCGGCAATTTTGTCTCCTTCTTTTATTTTTCTTAATTGAGCAACCGTAACCTTAACCACCCTATTTACCCCAGCATCCAGCTCATCACCCTCTTCTCTGTCCAAACTTCTAACTCCAATCACTATTCCTCCCTCCCCATGAGGCACTCTTAAGGATGTGTCCTTAACCTCTTTAGCTTTTTCTCCGAAAATTGCCCTTAACAATCTCTCCTCAGCAGTTAACTCCTTTTGCCCTTTGGGCTCTACTTTTCCTACCAAAATATCATTTGGACCAACTTCGGCTCCAATCATAATTGTTCCATCTTCTGTAAGTCTGGCAAGATCGGTTTCACTTACTCCAGGGATATCTCTGGTAAGTTCTTCTGGACCTAATTTTGTATCAACCACCTGAGCTTCATATTCATTTATCTTGATCGATGTTAACTCATCATCTTTGACAAGCCTATCAGACACAACAACTGCATCTTCGTAACCAAAACCTTCTATACAGGCATAGGCTATTAGTAAATTCTTACCCAGAGCCATTTCGCCATTAATAATTGAGGGACCATTAGTAATAACTTGTCCTTTTTTAATCCTATCTCCAACAGTTACTATTGGAGTCTGGTTATAACTGGTCCCATTTGGACTGGTAATCTGATATTTGAAAAGTTTGTATATATGATTATCTTTTTTAACCTCAAACTGATCTTCGTTATCAATATTTTCTTTTTTATCCGGCTTAATAATAATATTCTTCGAATCTGCAAAGGTTACAACTCCTGAAGCCTTAGCCTTAATAACTCTTTCCATGGCTTGAGCCGTAACTGCTTCCATGCCAGTTCCAACTATAGGAGCTTCTGGCTTAACCAAAGGAACAGCCTGACATTGCATGTTTGATCCCATTAAAGCTCTATTTGCCTCATCGTGAGATACAAATGGAATTAAAGCTCCTGATGCTCCCATTATTTGTTGACTGGAATAGTCAATAAACTGGATTTTTTCGGCGGGTACTTCAATAAATTCACCTTGATAACGAGCAGGTACTGTTTTATCGGTTATATGGCCTTTTTTATCTTGTTTTACACCTGAATGAGAAATATAATAATCCATTTCATCATCTGCTTGAAGATAAACCACTTCGTCTGTAACTTTAGGAAGTTCTTTACCGTTCTTTTTCTCTAAAACTACTTTTTTATATGGAGCTTCTAAAAATCCATATTTATTAACTCTGGTAAAAAGGGCTAAGTAATTCACTAAACCGATATTCATTCCCTCTGGAGATCTGATAGGATCAATTCTGCCATATTGAGAAGAATGAATGTCCCTTATCGAAAAAGTTGCTCTTTCTCGTGTAATTCCTTCTGGACCGGTTACGGTAATTTTTCTTAGCAGATCTAGTTCAGACAATGGATTCGTTTGATCCAAAATTGAAGAAAGCTGGTTTGTTTTGAAAAAAGAATTTATAGAATTAACTAAAGCCTGTGCATTAACCATAGTTGAAGGCTTCGGATCTTCCTTAACACTTATTAAACTCATTCTTTCTTTAACTGCTCTTTCGAATCTTGATAAAGATCTTCTCAGTATCGATTGAGCTACTATCTCTCCAACTCCTCTTAATCTTCGATTACCCAAGTGATCAATGTCATCAAGTCTTTTTTCCTCTCCGGAATAGAGCTTAATTAAATATCTCAAAGTCTCAACAATATCTTTTCTGGATAAAACCCAGTTTTCCTTCTTTTCTTCATTTGATTCTAAACCCAATCTTTTATTAATTTTATATCTGCCAACAGAACCTACGTTATAGGTCTTATTATCAAAAAACAAGCTATTGAATAGACTTTGAGCATTTTCTATAACCAAAGGTTCACCTGGTCGCATTCGGCGATAGAATTCCAATAAGGCTTCATGAGAAGTTCTGGTATTGTCAGCATCTAAAGTAGGTTTAATAAGAGGAGAAAGCTCCTTAATTATTCTGTCATCTCCTTCTAAACCTAAAGCTTTTAAAATGATTGTTGCAGGAAATTTTCTCCTTCTGTCAATTCTGGCATGGATAATTCCTTTACCTCCAAGCAAAAATTCCAACCAAGATCCATGTACGGGTCTGATTTCGGCTTTAAACATATCTTTGCGTGATACTGGATCTGTTTCCGAAACAAAATAAACTCCGGGAGATCTAATGAGTTGATTATTCACACATCTTTCAATTCCAGATACGATAAAGGTACCAACATTGGTCATATAAGGAAAACTCATCAAAAAGACTTCTTCGATCTTTTCCTTTCCTGTTCTTTTATTTAAAAGGCGGGCTGTTACTTTTACAGATCCAGCATATGTCAACACCTTTTCCTTAGCATAAGCAGGAGAAATTTTGGGAGGTTCTAATTTTACATCCTCAAGATATAGAGCCCAGTTTTTTTCAGTATAGTCACGAATTGGTGAAATGTCCTTAAATAAATTTGGAAGTTGATTTTCGATAAAGTCCTCCCAAGCCTGTTTCTGAATTGCAATTAAATCTTCGCTCAATGGCAAAATTGGTTTATCGCCTAAAAATTTTCTTTGCTTGGTTATATTGGCCATAATTTATTTAATCGGAGATTAGCTAAACCTTCTGTTTAAAGTTCAGCTAAAAAAATATTTATTAATAATAAACAAAATGATTTTAACCGCAAAAAGAGAGCGGCAAACCGCTCTTTAACTGTTGGCACAAACTGATTTGGTATTATAACCAACTTAAACCCGACTGTCAAGAGATCAATTCTGGTTAAATATTATTGTAAATAGTTCCGAATATTTGCCTCATGCTCCTCAAGAGTTTTGGCAAAATACATGGATTCGCCTTTAGCATCAGAAATATAATACCAATAGTCACTGGGTTGGTAGTTTATTACCGATTCAATTGAAGACAAAGACGGGTTACAGATTGGTCCGGGCGGAAGACCTAAATTAAGATAGGTATTGTATGGATTTGCCATCTTTAAGTCTGCTGGCAAAACCCTTGGCCACCAATCATCCTGCCATCCTTCTAGTTCATATTGGAGACTAGCTTTATAATATTGAGAGGTAGCATCAACCTGTAAAGGCCAATCCTCATTAAGTCTTTTTACTAAAATCCCAGCGACAATTTTTCTATCTTGACTGGTTTTTGCTTCTCTTTCCACAATTGAAGCCAAAATTAAAATCTCCTCCTGGGAAAATCCGTCAACTTCTTTGGGTAAATCGGAAATTTTCTTAGCAAAGTTTTCTAACAACAATTCCAGAATGTCCTCGTTGTTAAAATAAGGAGGAATAAGATAACTGTCAGGAAACAATCTGCCTTCATAATTTTTGGACAAACTAACAAATTCTTCCCTAGATAAGCCAAATTCATCATCAAGGACCTGGGCTATCTGCTCCACTCTCATACCTTCTATCACAGTCAACCAGGTATCTCTTTTACCTTTTCTTAGTATATCTAATATTTCTTCGACATTTAACGATGACGATAACTCAAATCTTCCAGCTTGTATATTTTGGGTTTCACTATGTAAATAAACAAAAATCTTAAAAATGTTTTCGTTTTTTATCAGTCCTTGAGTTTCCAAACGCTTAGCTACTGTTGACACGCCCTCACCCTTATTGATGATAAAAGTGGTTTTGTTCTCGTTGGTCGAAACTGGCCTTAAATTATATAGGTAATAGCCATAAGATCCAACAATTACCGCTATCAACAAGATAAGAAATATCAGAAAAATCCTAGCATATTTCATAACTAAATTACACTTCTTCGAATAAAGCTCTTCTGTAGCTTTTATTTTTGAGATTATGAATATAAATTCTTCCGCATTTGCATGTTATCTGCATAGCTTGATCACCTTTTGTTTCTTTCTTTCCCTGAGAAAGCGGTGTAGAACAGCCTACGCATCTACCTTGTGATAATAACCAGGCCTGAATAGGA
>DIVO01000071.1 GCA_002428285.1 Patescibacteria group bacterium UBA6130
CACATCAGATTGCACTACTGGCCCAAGAGAGCTATTATTTTAGTGTTTACCTCACTTGCCACTTTTGGCGTTCTTTGGGCGGCTCCTTATTTAGGGATTGTAGAACTAAGTCAGGTTTCCATTTTTCCAATTTTATTTTTTATCCTTCTTTCTGAAGAATTTAGCCGTACTCAGACCGATATCAGCAGAAGAAAAGCCATAAGTTTAACAATGGCTACAATAGTTTTAGCTATAATGGGCACTATTTTGATGAGCTGGGAATTTTTACAAAGTCAGGTGTTGCTTAATCCCGAACTATCCATAGTGCTGGTTATTTTTTTCAATATTGTCATTGGTCGCTATTCCGGCTTTAGACTTTTAGAGTACCGCAGGTTTTATTCAGTAATTAAGAAGCATTAATAACATTCTCCCCACAATTAATTGTGGGGCTTCGTTCCTAAGAAAGAATGTTGTTGCATATTCAATTCATCCTCGCAATAAGTATAGCTTATCTTCGATTAAACAAAGTCTGTTTACGATTGGATTGCGAGGCATTCTTGAATTGTTATATAATTGTTTTCAAAACAATGCTAAACATAGATAACGAGCACAATATTCTTACCATGAATGCCAGAGGGTGGATTTATTTGCGCAGAAATTCTTCCAAAAGCAAAAAGATTGCCGATTCAAAAATTAAAACCAAAAAAGCGCTTATGAAAGCCGATGTCCCAGTGCCTAAACTGGTGGGTCTATTTAAGAGTACTGAGGAGGTTGATAATTTTCCTTGGGAAAAAATTGAAAACAGTTTTGTGGTTAAGCCGGTTAGTGGTTATGGCGGAGCAGGGGTAATTTTGGTTCGAAAACGGGGAAAATACGCTGGAGAATGGTTTTTGATGGATGGAAGCAGGGTAAATATTTCTGATCTCCGATATCATTGTTATGATATTTTCCAAGGCAAATACAGTTTTCACAATTTTCCCGATCAGGTTTTAGTTGAGGAGAGGATTAAGATTTTCGGTCGTTTTTTGCGTTTTACTAAAAGTGGGACACCAGACATTAGAGTGATTGTATTTAATAATATTCCCGTAATGGCCATGATGAGGGTGCCCACAGAGGAGTCGCGAGGAAGATCAAACCTCCATCAGGGGGCTTATGGATTGGGAATTGATATGGCAACAGGCATTACAACTTACGGTGTTTTAAAAGACCAGCCAATTACAAGAATTTACGATCTTAAAAGAAAAAAAAGAGTAAAAGTTAATGGGATTAGAATTCCCATGTGGGAGCAGATTTTAAGAACAGCTGTTCGCGCTCAACAAGCGGTTCCTGGTTTAGGTTATATGGGAGTAGATATTGTTTTAGATAAAGATAAAGGACCTATGGTTCTTGAGATAAATGCCAGACCTGGTCTTTCCATTCAGGTTGCCAATAGAGCTGGCTTAAGAGAAAGACTAAACAGGGTAGATGGGATTAATATCCGCAACCCCGAGCATTCAATAAACATTGCCCGGTCGCTTTTTGGTGGCAGTTTTGTGGATAAAGTTAATAAAAAAGGCGAGGTCAAATTTTTATCTCTTCTTGAGGTGGTTAAAATTAGGCGAGCTGATAGGAAAAAAGGCGAGATTTTAGCGAAAATTGACACAGGCGCCCTTAGATCATCAATTGATGAGAAATTGGCCAGGGAATTAGGTTTACTCGAGAAGGACAACGTTTTGTATTATCGAAAATATAGATCATCTTTGGGAAAAGGACACAGAAGACCCGTAATTGGCTTGGTGATCTGGCTTAAAGATGAAAAGATTATCACTTCAGCTAATGTAACGGATCGTTCGCATTTACGCTCAAAACTTCTTATCGGCAGAAGAGATTTAAAAGGCTTTGCTATTAGAGCTGAATTTGAATAACGTTGGTGGAGATGCCCCGCTATGAACGGGGGTCCAAGAATTTTTCTTAAAGACTACTACAAGCTTATTCAGTTTATAAGCAAAAGATCCCAAACTGACAAAGTAAAATCTTTTGTTTGATTGAATTTTTTACCTACAGGCGCCCCAATCACACGACTGTTTCGATCTGACATGGGTTGACACCGGCTTAATCCTCGTCAGATTAAAGAAAAAACCGATGCTTATACTTTAAGCGTAAGCTAGAGCATAAGATGCTTCAGAATTATCTTCGGCATATATTTTTGGTTGTGTTTTAATCCTGTCAACCAAAGGACGCTTGCAATCTATTAAGATAAAACCCCTGTCGAATCAATACATCCCCATATCAGAGAAAACTTCGACCGTGAAGTTGTGAGTTTTACATATTTTCAGGTTGCTGTTTTAGCCTTTTTTTCAAAGATCGAGTTATTGCCTCTGATTTTTTTTCTTTAATTTGTTTGTGCCTGCCAACTCCAATCAGAAGCTTAATCCATCCTCTAGTATTATAGCAGTTTATGGGCACGATTGCCAGTTTCTGTTGCTTGGCTTCTATCAACATTTCTAGTTCTTTTTTTTTGACCAAAAGCTTCCTACTTGCGCGGGGATCATAAGGCCTATCGGTAGAAAATTGATAGCCAGAAATGTGAGCATTAACTAAATATGCTTCATTATTAAAAACTTGCACATTTGATTGATCTAAACTTATACCCCTGGTTTTTACAGATTTTACCTCTGCTCCTGTAAGAACTATTCCGACTTCAATTCTTTTGGCAAAAATATAATTCCTTGCCTTTCTATTGGTGTATTTAAAACTTTTTTCAGGCATTGATTATTATTATAAACTAAGTGATTGAGTATACACTGTCTTGGCTGAGAGTATAAAAATCTGCTGTCCATCAGCAGAAATTGCAATATCTCTAATATCTTCCAATTCAAGAGGCATTTTTGCCGACAACCTACCTTGTTTGGTGATGACATAAAGAGTGCTGTTTTCCTTGTCGAGAAAGGCAATTTTATCTGTTAAGGGAGAAGTTGTCAGATGATCTGCTTGAAGTAAATTTAAATTTAAATCGATGTTTGAATCTACAACTCCTGAGGCGAGTTTGTAAATAGCACCATTTTTGGTTAGTAACCAGATATTCCCGTCAATAGCCATACTGGCTACTTCATCCCAATTAAAACTAATATTTCCCGTTATCCAGCTGGAGCCTGAGGAATAGCCATCATCGACTGGAGAATATTTGTAAATATCTTTATCTTGAACTAGATAAAAGTTACTACCCCAGTTTGAAAGCAAACTGCTTTTGCTTAAATCAGCTGAAAATAATTTTTCATGTTCATCGTTTGTATTTATTCTTTTAACACTCTCGTTATCAGATAGGTGAATAAGATTATTAATGATGAAAACTTTTTTAGCCTGGCCTATACCCTCTCCACCTGCTTCAAGACTTGTTTTTTTGGTACTAATATTAATACTAGTGAGTCTTTTACCTTGCGGATCTAATATCCAAAGCTCATTTTCGTCTAGAAATAGATCAGCTCCGCTTGAGTTTTCTCCTAAAATAGTCAGGTCAAAAAACTGCTGAGGGGTGACTTTATCTCCTCCGGATAAGCTGATAATTTTTTCTGCTTGGGCATTCAGCTGTTTGAGAGTTTCGTTGTTAGGGTCAACTATCATTCCTTTGGATATATCTTCTTGTGCTTGGCGAGCTAATTCGAGGCTTTTATCTAGGTCGAGCTCTTTTAAGCCCAAGGCGGTACTTAATTTGTTTTCTGAACTAACGATTGTTTGTCTAATCAGTTTTTGGTCATCGTTTTCAGACTTCTTTTTCCAGCTAATAAAAAGACTAATTGATAAAAGGATTAAAAAACCAATTGCGGTGATAAAGGTTAACTTTGAGTGACTTTCTGTCTGATTGTAATCTTTTAGTTCAACAGCTGGATTGAGTCGCCCTTGGCCGCTAGTGACTCTTTTTAAAAATCGAGGAATCTTAAAATGCGGTTTAGGAAAATTTATCTTTGGGAGAGTAAGTTTTTTTCCGGATGCTAGAGTTTTTTCCAATGAAATATTGTTAATTTCCGGGTCAAGCGTATTAACATAATTTGGATTAGAGTTTTGCTGATTTGTTTGAGAAAACTCATTTTGCGGCAACTGAGAAACATCAGTTTTTGCCAAGACCGCAGCTTGTTTTTCTTGATTTTCCGACCTATAGACTAAAGGTGAAATAATTTCCTTAACTTGTTCTAAATCGTCAGATCTAAGACAAGCGCTTAAAGTTTTATTAGGTATGGTTTTAAAAAATGAGTTTGTGGCTACCAGATAAGCATCTCCTTTTTTAATCTCTCCTCTAATGGCGGAAATTTTGCCTGTGACCGAATTAATCAGGGGTGAAAGATTTGAGTTTCGGTAAAGATAAGCGCTGCAATCGTTAACACAGCAGATTTGAACTTGTCCTTGGTGTGCAACAATAGCCGCCATATCAACGTTGATTTCTTGTGAAAGGAAAGAGGGTGTCTGCTGAGATATTTTTAATAGTACATCTTTCAGACCACTTAAACCTTGGTTTTGGGGATTAATATAGTATTCTTCTTGAAAACGCGTGATTATATCCTTTCCTAAGGCTACACCGTCTTCTTCCCCAACAGGTATACTAATCAGCAAAATTGCTTCCGGCTGAGCTTCTGGCGAAAAGTGATGGATTTGACTCCAACCAAACTCGTTGGCATTGCCAACTATCTGGCAGGTTTCTAGCTGGCTCATATAATTGATTATAGCAAAGCTAACGCAAATTTTTTATAGATTTGCGTATAGCAATACTGGTTTAGAATTATAAACCAGTATTGCTCAAGCTATGCTTATAGCAAACTCAAACCAATTTCTGAT
>DIVO01000002.1 GCA_002428285.1 Patescibacteria group bacterium UBA6130
TTTGGAGGAGCTAAATCAAATTTATTTATAGATTATGATGTCAAACAAGAATACACCCAAGAACAAGATAGGTTAATTAAAAAAGTAACTGTAGAATATACCAACACTGCACCGCCATCTAATTGCAACCTAGAAGCCGGTGAGCTGTGTTTAAATGGTATCTACAGAAACTGGTTTAGAGTTTACGTACCCCAAGGCAGCAAACTGATAAAAATGACAGGTTCGGAAGTTGAACCAATGGTTTACGATGAATTGGGAAAAACTGTTTTTGAAGGCTTTTATGGAGATAGTAATCCTCTCTATCCTAAATCAAAACTGCAAATTAGCATTGAATATGAATTGCCATTCAACAAAGATACCTTTAATTTAACTATCCAAAAACAACCAGGTAAGGATTCTGTCAACCATTCCTTCTACTTTAATGGAGAGCTTTTTGACGAAGAGGAAATTACCACCGACAGTCAAAGAACTATCAGTTTTTAAGCAACAATGCACTTTGTCAAAGATGGCATAGTGATACTTAAATGAAATCATTCAAATTTAAGGGCTTTATTTTAGGTTCCAGAGAATGGCGCGAAAAAGACAAGCTCATTACCATACTAACTCTTGATCAGGGGAAAATTAAAGTGTTAGCAAAAGGAGTTAGAAACCTAAAAAGCAAAAGAGCAGGGTCTTTAAGCACGGGAACATATATAAAGGCGATTTGCTTCAAGAGACAGGAAGATAGTTTGCCTATCCTTGGTGATTTGGAAGTGATGAGCCAGTATTTATATAAAGAAAATAACTTAAGATTAATTACTACTATTCTATATTTGAGCGAAATTACGGATAATCTTACTCCGGAAAATCAACCAGAGCCAAAATTATTTATTCTTTTTAAAAAAACACTTACAGAAGTATTTGTTTATAATAAGTTTGATAGCATTACAAAATATAGTGTAGAATTACCTTATCTATTGGGCTTTGGTATGAATGAAAAAGCTAAACAGCTTTTTTTATGCCGAAAGGTGAGAAAAGCTCAAGAAGAGGCCGAAAGATATATTTGCTCGATATCAGACAAAAAAATTAGAAGCTTATCGATAATGCGAACTTAAAAACATTCCTTAACAAAAAATTATGCAAGACAAAACGGAAAAAGAAGATCTAAAACTTTCAAAAATAGTATCTTTATGCAAAAGAAGGGGGTTTGTTTTTCCCAGCTCAGAGATTTATGGAGGCATAAGAGGTTTTTACGACTTTGGACCGCTCGGTGTCGAAATGAAAAACAATATTAAGAAATTGTGGTGGCAGGAGATAGTCCAGAAAAGAGATAACATCGTAGGAATTGACGGAAGTATCATAACTCATCCCAAGGTTTGGACAGCATCGGGACATATAGAAAATTTTACCGATCCTTTGGTTGACTGTTTAAAATGCAAAAGAAGATTTAGAGCCGACACTCTTGTGGATGTTTCAGAACAAGATCAAGATGAATCAGACGAAAATTTGATTAAAAAATTAGAGAAGCTGATTAAAAATAAAGAATGCCCTGTGTGTAAAGGCAAACTTGGAAAGGTGAGAAGATTTAATTTATTGGTTGAGGCTAATATTGGAGTGCTTGAGGATTCAAAGGAAAAAGTCTATCTTAGGGGAGAAGCATGTCAGTCTATATATCTTGATTACGAAAATGTGCTTAACACTAGCAGGCAAAAAATTCCTTTTGGCATCGCCCAAATTGGGAAAGCTTTTAGAAACGAAATTACTCCTAGATATTTTCTTTATAGACAAAGAGAATTTGAACAATGGGATGTGCAGTTTTTTGTCCGCCCCGATGAAATGAGTAAATGGTATGAATACTGGAAAACAGAAAGAATGAGTTGGTATCAAAAAATTGTCACTAACCCAGAAGATGTCAGGTTAAGACAGCACAAAACAAACGAATTAGCCCACTATGCCAAAAAAGCTTATGATATTGAATACAACACTTCTTTTGGAGGTTGGCTAGAATGGGAAGGGATCCATTGGAGAGGTGATTGGGATTTATCAAGGCATGGAAAATTTTCTAACCACGACTTTACTTACACTGATCCCCAAACAGAAGAAAAATTCATCCCCTGGATTGTTGAAACTTCCGGAGGCGTTGATCGGACTTTCCTTTATCTGCTCCTTGATGCCTACACTGAAGAAAAAACAAACGGAAAAGAAAGAATTATACTTAAATTGAATCCAAAGATTGCACCTGTTAAGATTGCTGTATTTCCACTCTTGGCAAATAAGCCAGAACTTATAAATAAGGCTAAAGAGGTTTATAAATTATTAAAGAAAAAATTTAATGTTGTCTGGGATGACAGAGGCAACATTGGCAAACGTTATCTTTCTCAAGATGAAATCGGCACACCCTGGTGTCTGACTATTGATTTTGATTCTCTAAAAGATAATACTGTTACTGTTAGAGATAGAGATTCTACCAAGCAAACAAGAGAAAAAATTGAAGATCTAATTTCTTTATTTTCGAAAATACTTGACTAATAATTTTTACCAGTTAAACTTAATACATGACGAATAACAAAAAATTATTAATAATCTTCGGAGTAATTTTTGCAGTTATAGCTGGGTTTTTTGTTTTTTGGCTTCTTGCGGATCCATTTGCACAAAAAAATGATGAAGCGGTTAAGGCTCAGCCAACAAAAGTTATAAAAAAACTTGAGATGTCAGAAGATGACTATCCCATTATTTCGATGGCTTTAAAGAATAATGATCATTATGTTGATTTAATTATTGATAAAATCCCCGAATTTATTAATGATATCGAGTTTGAGTTTCTATATAATTCTATTGACGAGAACGGCCAAGAGTTCCAAAAAGGTCAATTTGATAATTTTGAAGTCGAGGAAGACAAAGTTGAAAAAGAAATACTTTTGGGAACTTCAAGCTGTACAACAGGAACATGCAAATACAAATATGATGAAAATATTTCCTCAGGCAAACTGATTCTTAAACTAAAGGATGCAGAAGGTAAAATCGCCTCTTTTGACATTCCCTTCTTGGTGGTCAAAGAAGATGGAGATGTGAACCTCTCTGAACTGGAAGGCAGTTCTTCCAGTTTGACCCTTACAAACCCAAATAGTCCAAATTTAATTTTACACAAAACTCTTGGATATTATACACGCCCCAGCCAAGATTCTTTTAGCGGTCCATATCAGATCTCATCTAGCTCAATCTTGCTTCCTCTAACCTATTCAGATCAGGAAAATCTCTTTATTTTTAAAGATAATGAGTGGGTTTCTTCAAGCGATATTCCCCTTAATGCACCCTTCATAATTGTTAGCGAATAACTACTTGAACTTCTCAAAAGATTTGATCTATCTTGAATAAATCGGTCTTCATAATGCTGTTTTCAAAATATTATCAAACTAAAAAATAGATATTTACTCTTTGCCACACCTATATGCTTTAGATTCATCCTGTTCTTAAGAATTATTGTCATTTGACTCTTGACAATGAGGTAAAAATATCCGAAAATGGTTACAAGTGGAACAAAATGGTGAAAAATGGTGAAAAATTAATCGGACAATATAAGGTAAAGGTAACAAGTAAAGGAAGAGTTGCCTTTCCCAAAAAACTACGAGAAGTTGTCGGAAACCAGATAATTATTACCAGAGGTTATGACAATAGTCTTATGGCAGTTCCTATTAAAGAGTGGAATAAGTTAATGAGCGACATTGAAAACGGACATTTTTTTAAAGAGGCAACAAGAGACACAACTAGGTTTATTCTTGGAAATGCCGCACAGATAGATCTGGACCATCAAGGAAGATTTATAATGCCTATGCATTTAAAAGAATTCGCTCAAATAAGCAGGGAGGCAATATTTTTAGGATTGGGAAAATACATAGAAATCTGGGACAAGAGAAAGTGGGATAGTTACCAAAGCTATTTAGGAAAAAATATTAAAGAAATATCACAAAAAATTGAAAATGCCAGAGAATAAAATCAACTGGCATAAACCAGTACTTTTACAACAAGCAATCAATCTGCTGGAAATCAAAAAACAGCAAAAATATATTGACGCGACTCTTGGAAATGGCGGATATAGTCAAGAAATATGCCGATTAGGAGGGAATGTCCTTTCAATCGATGCAGATAAAAGAATGATTGAGTTAACCAAAAAGCGCTACAAAAACTGCCCCAGTGCTTTTTGGAAGATTGTTCAGGGAAATTTTTCCAGGATTAAAGAAATCGCCAAAGAAAATAGCTTTTTGCCTTGCAGTGGAATAGTGTTTGACCTAGGAATCTCTAGTCTTCACTATACCTCTGGTCGAGGTTTCTCATTTAAAGACAAAGATAATTTAGACATGAGGCTTGATGAGGATAATCAAACCTTAACTGCTCATGAAATTATCAATACTTATCCTAAAGACCTACTGGAAGAAAAACTTAGATATATAGCCCAAGAGCCTTTAGCTTTTCAGATAGCCGAAGAGATCGCAAAAAAAAGAAAAAGCCTAAAGATTAAGTCTGCTGAGGAACTAGCATCAATAATCAAAACAGTATATGAGAGTCACAAAATTAAAACTAAAACTCATCCGGCAACAAAAACATTTATGGCTTTAAGAATAATGGTTAATAAAGAATATGAAAATCTTAATGAAGGATTGAGACAAGCGTTTGAAACACTAGAAGTTGGCGGCAGATTGGTTGTAGTCAGTTTCCATTCAGGTGAGGACAGAATCACTAAATTATATTTTCGAAAGTTGATTAAACAAAAAGAGGCTGAAGACCTTACAAAAAAAGGCATCAGGGCAAGTTATAGGGAAATAAAAGAAAATCATCTCTCACGAAGCGCAATTTTAAGAGGGATAGAAAAAATAAACTAATGAAAAGAAGTATATTAATGCCGATTATGATCACAGTGTTATTGCTCCAGTTGGGAGTATGGGTTGTATTGCACAACTTGGTTATAAACACCGCTATAACACTTGAAGATCTTAACACACAAGCTAACAGACAAGAAAAAAATATAGCTCAATTAAATATCGAAATAGCAAAAGCGACATCTTTAAAAACTTTAGCAAAAAAATCACAAGATATTCAGCTCAAACCAATCAGCGAGATAATAAATCTTGATAATTCACCTCTTGCTCTTGTTCAAAAACCAGTTCTAAATCAATCCAAGGAGCCATGAGCAACAATAGGATTACTTTTCTTTATGTCTCATTTTTATTTTGGGCAGTTATTGTTAGTGTAAGACTTTTTTATTGGCAGGTCTTATCGAAAGACAAATTTACTTTCGCACTCGAAAAACAAATATCTTCGCAAGGCAACGTTCTCCCTGAAAGAGGAAATATTTATGCCAACGACAACTTTCCCTTGGTAATGAATGAGGATAGATTTCTTCTCTATGCTTGGACTCCCCAAATCACCCAAGATTTTGCTTCTGTGCTGGCAAAAATTAAACCAATAATATTTAACTCAGAAGACGAAGATAGAATAGAATTATTGAAAAGCAATTTCTCTGACGAAGAAAAACAATGGTTTCTTATTAAAAGCAATATTAGTAGCCAGGAAAAACAAAAAATTGATCAACTTAACATAAGCGGTTTACAATTTGAACAGGAATCATTACGATCATACCCTGAAGGATCAATGTCTGCTCAGCTCTTAGGTTTTTTGGGGAAAGATGAAGTGGGAAAACAAATGGGATATTTTGGACTAGAGGGATTCTATCAAAAACAGCTTTCAGGTCTTGTCGGTTTTGAAAAAAATATTAATGGCATATTTAAATGGCTTGAAGTCGGAGATATTGAAAAAGAAGCTAAAAATGGAAGAGATCTCCAGCTTTTTTTAGATAGAAGCGTACAATTTATTGTTGAGGAGGAACTAAAAAATGCCCTCACAAGATATGGCGCAAAAGGAGGCTGGGTAGTGGTAATGGACTCAGAAAGCGGAGGTATTTTAGGTATGGCTTCATTTCCTAACTTTGATCCGGAAAAATATTATAACTACCCCTATGAATTCCTTAGTAACCCAACAATATCTGAAAGTTTTGAACCAGGTTCGATATTCAAACCTTTAATTATGGCCGCGGCTATCAATGAAAATTTGGTTAGCGCTGATACAAAATGTGATATTTGCTCCGGACCATTGCAGATAGGGGAGTACGAAATAAAAACCTGGAATGAAGTTTATCATCCCGGTTCTACCATGCAGGAGGTTATTAAAAATTCAGATAATGTTGGAATGGTCTTTGTCGCCAGAAAACTAGGCTTAGAANNCAGTTAGAGACCAAAAAAATTGGTATCCAATCGATTTAGCTACATCATCCTTCGGTCAAGGAATTGCTATCACACCAATTCAATTTATTACTGCGTTTAATAGTCTGGCAAATAATGGAGAAGTCGTAAAACCAAGGGTTGTTAATAAAATAATTTCAGACAAAGAAGAATGGAGTACAGAAAAAGAAGTTGTATCTCAGCCTCTCAAACCTTCAAGTGTTAATGAAATCACCGAAATTATGATATCGGCTGTTAATGAAGGAGAAGCGAAATGGGCAAAACCAGAAGGCTATTCTATTGCCGGAAAAACCGGCACAGCTCAAATCCCCGTGGGAGGTGATTATGATCAAGAAAAAACCATTGCGTCATTCATAGGTTTTGCTCCAGCAGATAAGCCAAAATTTACTATGCTCGTAAGTCTAAAAGAGCCATCGTCTTCTCCTTGGGGATCAGAAACAGCGGCACCATTGTGGTTTTCTATAGCTCAAAAACTTTTTAACTATTATGGTATTCCTAGCACAAACTAACAATATTTATGACAAGCAATGATATAATAACCCTATATATGCAGTGGTTTAAAAACACCTTTAAACATCTCCCCTTGGCCATTATTGCCAATATAATTAATGGCTTTCCCGCCAAAAAACTAGTGACAACCGGAGTTGTCGGTACTGACGGGAAAACTACCACCTCAACGCTTATTTATCACCTTCTCAATTCAAAAGAAAAAACCGGTCTAGTCTCAACAGTTGAGGCTAAAATTGAAAACAAAATTTACCCAACTGGATCTCACGTTACCTCTCCCAATCCATTTGTCTTATTTAAATTTTTAAAGTTTATGGTTGAAAAAGGGATAAAACAGGCGGTTTTAGAAACAACTTCACATGGTTTAGATCAGCATAGATTTTGGGGAATAAAATTTGATATCGGAGTGTTGACAAATATTACACATGAACATCTCGATTACCACAAAACCTACACCAAATACTTATCGGCTAAGTATACTTTACTAAAAAATAGCAAGATAGCCATAATAAATAAGGACGACCAAAGTTATGAAGAGATTGAAAAAAAAATAATATCAGACAATATTAAATTTGTAACATACTCAATAAAACAAAAAGCTGATTACATGGCTAAAAACATCAAATACGGACAAAATTCAACAACTTTTACAATTATAAATTCAGACTCTCAATTCCAAGTAACAACAAATTTAATCGGAGAATATAATGTCTATAACTGTTTGGCTGCCATTGCCGCAGTTAAATTAAATTTAAGACAAAGTAACAAAGAAATTGCCAATAGTCTTTTAAGTTTTAACCCGCCCAAAGGAAGAATGGAGTATGTAAAAAACAATAAAGGACTGACGTTAATTATTGACTTTGCTCATACTCCAAACGCCCTAGAACAAGTCTTAAAAACAATAAAAAATAATTATCCTGACAAAAAAATAATTGCACTTTTTGGAAGCGCAGCCAAAAGAGATATCGAAAAAAGACCAATGATGGGTAAAATAGCCGCAGATTATGCTGACAATATAGTCCTTACCTCAGAAGACCCAAGAAAAGAAAATCCTGAGAAAATAATTGAGCAAATCGCAAAAGGCAGCATAAAAGGAGGAATGGAAAAATTGAATACCGATGAATATCAAAAAGTAAAAAATAACAAAAGAAAATATTTCTTCTCAATTACCGATAGACAAGAAGCCATATCGTTTACAATTAGAAAACTAGCCGATAAAGGAGATTTAATCGTCTTTTTGGGCAAGGGCCATGAAGATTCTATTTGCTATGGCAACAAAGAGTATCCATGGTCTGAAAGACAAGCCATAGAAATTGCACTCGAAGAAAAAGCATGAAGAAGATATAATTAGTAACTAATCAAAAAATGAAAATAATATATTCAGAATTTCCTGCAGATTACAGCAAATATAACTTTCCCTATCAGGTGCTTTGTAAAAGAAAAAGTTCAGATCAGCTGGAAAAGATATATGATCAAGGCTTTTTGCCTTTTAGAAACAACAAAGATTTATTTTACCTGTCCAGATCAAGCCGGAGTAAAGTAGATAAATATGAATTATCTTCAGAAAACAAAAGGATAATTAGTAAAACAGAAAATTTCATTTTTGAATTTTTCCCAATCAATGATTTTGAATATTCACCACAAGTCCAAAAAACCTGCAAAGAATGGTCAAAAAGCAAAGGGTGGAGCATCTCGACTATTTCTATAAAGAAATTATTTAGTGGATCGTATTTCAACTTGATTTTAACTGTCAAACACAAAGAAGCAGTTGTCGGGTACTCGGTTATTTATCAAGAAGAAGGCTTTGTTCATTGGGCATACGTGTTTATAAATCCTGAATTTGAAAGATCAGGTTTAGTGATTAGGATGGGGATTGAAGTGATTAAAAATGCCAAAGAAACTGGATCCAAATATGTTTATTTAGGAACTTGCTACGGAAATAATAATTATAAAAGAAATTACCCAGGCTTTGAATATTTCGAAGGTTCCGGCTGGAGCAATAACTTAGAAAAACTTAAATTGCTGAACGAAAGAAATCAAGATTACTCTTATAAAGATGAGAGGTACCAGGCCATATTAAAATCTGGAGAAAATAATGAATAAAGTACACATTGTCGGCATTGCCGGAGTTTTATCTGGTGCACTTGCAGTAGAATTAAAAAAACAAGGCTGGGAAGTTAGCGGATCTGATAAGGAAAAAATCTATCCTCCTGTTAGTTTACTGTTGGAAAAAAACAATATTAAAGTTTTCCTGGGATATGATGAGAGCAATGTTAATAAAGACGTTGACCTGGTTATAGTTGCCGGAAGCGCTCTCTTAGTTGATAAAAATAACCCAGAAGTAGTGAAAGCAAAACAACTTTCAAAAGAGGTAATCTCCCAAGCCCAAGCAATAGAGAAATTTGTCATACAAAAAGAATCATTGGTAATTGCCGGAACTTATGGAAAAACTACCACAACTTCTCTTTGCGTTTCAATTCTGCAAAAATCCGAACTTAACCCATCTTATATGATTGGAGGAGTAGCCATCAATATGGAATACCCCTCGCTAAAAATTACTGATTCGGAATGGTCTGTCGTTGAAGGAGATGAGTATCCAACCCTACATTTTGACAATAGGCCAAAATTTCTTTTATATCATCCAAAATACCTAATCTTAACCTCAGCTATGTGGGAACACCCCGATGTTTATAAGTCTGAAAAAGAATATTTGGAAGAATTTAAAAAACTGATTGCACAAATTCCTGATGATGGTTTCATTTTAGCTAATAGCGAAGACAGTAATCTGAAAAATATTTTGCAAGGCACAAAACATGTGTTTTGGTATTCACTTAAAAGAAACCACAAGTCAGATTTTTGGGGAGAAAATATAATTTTGGATCAAAGCGGAATTTCTTTAGATGTGTGTTCCTCAAGAAAGCGGCTCAACATCTCATCGAAAATGATGGGTATGCATAATGCTGAAAATATAGTTGCCGCCTCAGGAGCAGGGATATTACTTGGCATCGATGAAAACATTATCTCCTTAGGAATAAGTTCGGCGCCGTTAATAAGAAAAAGAATGCAAGTTATAGAAAACATAGCCAATCAAGTAATTATTCATGATTTTTCTCAAACAAAACCAAGAATACAGGCAGCTATTCAAAGTGCAAAAGATCATTTTCCTGACCACAAAATAATTGTATGTTTTTATCCTCATTATAGTGGCTGGAAAGAAAAGGAATCACTAAATGGCCTTTCAGAAACCTTTGAAAAGGCGGATACCGTGATCATTACCAAAGTATCTTATACAAAAGCCAAAGACAAAGAGGTCACAGGAAGTAAAATTAAAAATTTGATTGGAGAAAAAGCTCTTTATCTACCTTTGGATGAAAACGTTCCCGATAAAATTATCGAATCACTCAGTCAAAAGAGTGTGATAATTTTTATGTCTTCAGGAGACTATCGCAAACTGGATCAGCAAGTAATTAATAATTTAAAAAACAAATGACAAGATTTATTATTGAAGGCGGAATACCTCTCAAAGGTGAAGTAATTATCAGAGGTGCTAAAAACTCAGGTTTTAAACTTCTCATTTCTTCGATGTTTTCTGATAATACTTGCATGATAAGTAATTTAACAAAAGCCGGAGAAACAAAAATTGCCCTCTCTGTAATAAAATACCTTGGTGGTAAATATGAATTTATTGGGGATCATAGTGTCCAAATCAATTCACGCCACTTGCAAAAATATACTCTCCCACAAGGTGTAGGCAAAGAATCCAGAGCATCAACCATGTTTGCTCCTGCTTTGCTATACAGATTTGGCGAAGCCAATCTTCCTTGGCCAGGAGGGGATAAAATTGGGAACAGACCTCTTGACAGACACTTGGAAGGTTTTAGAAGTTTCGGAGTAAAAGTTGAAGAAGGGGAGAAAGAGATTAAATTCAAAGTTGATAAAAAAGTTAAAGGATGCCACTACAAATTTTCTAAACCCACTCACACCGGGACAGACACCATGATTATGATGGCTTCATGGGCTGAGGGAGAAACCATTTTAGAAAATACCGCCCAGGAACCAGAGGTTGATGACTTGATAGATTTTATGAATAAAATGGGACCAGATATAAAAAGATTATCACCTAGTGTCATTAGAATTAAGGGTGTTAAAAAGTTTAGATCTGCAAGACATTTAGTAATTCCTGACAGAAATGAGGCCGTTACTTTTGCTTGTGCTGCCCTAGGAACTAAAGGGTCTATTTCCATATTTAACATAGAACCACTGCATCTTATCGAATTTAATAACATGTTAATTCATGCAGGAGCGAAAATTGAGATTGGGGTAAACGAAATGAAAGTTTCTTTTGAAGATATACTTTCTCCAACCAATATTGAAACAAAACCACATCCTGGTTTTATGACAGACTGGCAAGCTCTATGGGCGATTTTAATGACACAAGCAAGGGGTAAGAGCTCTATCATCGAAAGAGTTTATCCTAGCCGGTTTCAATACACTCAAGAGCTAAATGAAATGGGAGCAAGAATCAAACTTTTCAATCCTCAAGTAGATGATCCAAGAGAATATTATTATTTTAATCCTAATACCGACAGTCCCGATTATTATCACGGAGCTTATATTTACGGACCAACAAAGCTTAAAGGTACACAAATGACAGTTAACGATATAAGAGCTGGGGCAACGCTAACTTTGGCAGCTTTAATTGCCGAAGGCAAAAGCACAATTTTAGAAGCGGAAAAAATAGATAGAGGATATGAAGAATTGGATGCCAGATTAACAAATCTTGGCGGAAGAATCAATCGAATTTAAGTTATTACATTTATTATATAAGGGTTAAGATAAAATTACATGAATATTGCTGAGAAATTATCCTTTTACCACACTTCCTTTCCCAAAAAAATTTATCATCTGATACAAAGAGAAAAGGCAAAGCAAAAAATCAAATCTAGAGACAAACTTGAAATTATTGGTATTGTGGGAAGCTTTGGCAAAACATCTGCTACTAACGCTATATACCACATCCTTCCTAACTCTCAAAAAACCGACACTAACCTCGACACAGTATTTAGTCTTCCTCTGACGATTAATAATCTTAAAAAATCAACAGAATATTTAGTATTAGAGATGGGAGTAGATCATAAAAACGAGATGGATTTCCATCTAGACTTAGTCAAACCAAATATTATTGTATTTACCGGAATTACTCCAGTTCATTCCGACAAAGATCACATGGGTTCATTGGAAGGCATTAAACAGGAAAAAGGGAAAGCGGCAAAGGCACTCTCGACCTCAGACATAATAATTTATAATTTTGATGACAAAAACGTAAAAGATATTGCCGACAAAGCAAAGGCTAAAAAGATTTCATACTCAAAGACAACAAAGAAAGCCGACATTTATCTTGAAAAATATCAGATAAATCCCCAAGGAACATACTATTTAATAAAAAGTAATATCAGTAATAAATCTTATCGATTAAATACTAAACTTTACGGAAAATTTTTTGCTGATTCTTTTATGGCAGCTATTGCCATTATGGAAAACCAAGAATTGCCGATTACCAGTAGCCTTAAAAAGCTGGAACAGATAAGGCCGCTTAAGGGAAGAATG
>DIVO01000077.1 GCA_002428285.1 Patescibacteria group bacterium UBA6130
TATGATAAGGAAAACAATCTTTATTCAAGAGTTAATGGAGGTCAGGATGATGTTGATTATATGACTGGGGAAGTAATTAAAGCCAGTGCAGTTGTTGTTCAATTTGCTATTGAAGAGGGTCCGCTCGATGAACACAAACATATGTTTTACGACTTAGTTAACGACGGCAAGGCTTTAATTTTCCAAGATGGTAAAGCAATCAGTGGAACATGGGAAAAAGACGACAGGACCGAAAGAACTATTTTTTATGATAACAGTGGTAAAGAGATCAAGTTCAATCGCGGTCAGATCTGGATAGAGGTTCTGCCCTCTGGAAACAAAGTAGATTATGAATCCTAAAAAGTCTTTGAAAAGTTTAGTAGTATCACAAACAAGGCTTAAATTAATAAAAGAGTTTTTTACCTTTCCAAAGGAAGCCTTTTATATTCGCGAACTTACCAGAAAGACTGTAGAAAAGATAAACTCGGTTAGAAGAGAGTTAATAAACTTGGAAGAAGTTGGAATACTGTATTCAGAACGACGAGGAAACCGATTGTTCTATATCCCAAATTCTCATCACCCCTTATTTTATCCGCTTTTACTTATGGCTAATAAGAGCTTTGGTTTAGGTTATGATCTTCAAAAAAATAAAGCAAGACTCGGAAATATAAAATTAGCCCTTTTTTCAACCCGATTTATGCGTTGGGAAAGTGTTGACAATGAGGTTGATATTTTGATAATTGGCCGGGTTGTATTGCCTGAGATTGGTGAGATAATTCGTCATGAGGAAAAAAGGAGAGATAGGGAGATTAATTATGCGGTTTTGAGTTTGGATGAATATAAAATGAGAGTTACCAATAAAGACCCTTTTATAATTGATTTTCTTCTTAAGGCCCCTGCAGTTATAATTGGTTCTGAAGAGGATTTATATAACATTTAACCTGCCTGTTTTGTTTTGTGAAGAGAAAAATAATTAAGACAGGTAATAGTCTTGCCGTTACTATTCCCAGCGCTATGGTTGAGGAGTGGGGAATTAAAATTTCCGATGATGTTCAGGTAAAAGCAATTTGGGAAGAAAAAAAACTGGTGTATACTTTTTCAAGTAAATCAAAGCAGATACCTTTGTTTGGCAAGGAGAAAACTTCCAAAAGGTGAACTGAATAAGTTTATCCTTTGTTTTATCATGAGAGCTAAAAAGACATTAACACTAATATTAATCACAACTATACTGGCAACATATATTGCTATTCCCAGAAAGATAGATGAAAAAATATCTTTACTAGGAAGGGAATTTTCCATCTCTTATGATATTCCTTCTTTAAATTTTGCTTTAGGACCAATAAAGGTTAGTGAAGATTTTAATTTACAGCAAGGGCTTGACATTGCCGGAGGAGTATATCTTGTTTTTAATGCTAACGCTCAAGATCTCCCTGAGGATATGAGAGGCGAGGCATTAAAATCACTTGAAGAAAACATTAGGAGAAGAGTTGATATTTATGGTCTTGGAGAAGTTACAGTCAGAACAGTCCAGTCAGTTGATGGTTATCGTCTTATTGTCGAAATCCCTGGAGAGATAGATCCACAGCAAGCAATTTCCTTAATCGGAGAAACAGCTCGACTAAACTTTAAATTGGAGCAAGAGCTGCTTCCTGAAGCTACAGTTTCAGCAACCATTGATGATCTTTTTGGATTAGAGACTGGTTTAAATGGGGCATTATTAAAAAAATCTACGGTAGTATTCGATCCTAACACTGGTTCTCCTCAGATTGCTATAAGCTTTAATGAGGAAGGAAGGGAGAAGTTTGCCCAGATAACTAAAGATAATGTGGGTAAAAGATTGGCAATTTTTCTTGATGAATTTGTGTTAATGGCTCCGGTGATTAATGAACCCATTTTAAATGGCGATGCCGTTATTAGTGGGAGTTTTGAAATTAATGAGGCAAATCTGATAGCTTCTCAACTGAATGCTGGAGCTTTACCGGTTGATCTTGAGTTGGTTGAACAAAACCGAATTAGTCCGACACTTGGTCAGTCTTCTATAAGAAAAGGAGTTATTGCTGGTTTAGTTGGGGTGGTTATCGAGGCTATTTTTATGATAGCAATTTATGGCAGATTAGGATTCTTAGCAATTATTGGTTTGATGATTTTTGGAATTTGGAGTGTTGCTTTGTATAAAATTATTCCAGTCACATTGACCATGCCTGGTATAGCTGGATTTTTGCTTTCTCTTGGGATGGCTGTGGATTCAAATATTTTGATTTTTGAAAGGATGAAAGAGGAACTTAGAGGTGGCAAACCTTTAAAAATTGCAATGGAGTTGGGTTTTGGAAGAGCATGGGATTCAATTAGAGATGCAAACGTTAACACCCTAATAATTTGTTTTGTTCTTTTTAATCCTTTTGAATGGTCTTTTTTAAATACATCCGGAATGGTTAGAGGATTTGCTATTACTTTAGGTTTGGGAATATTTTTAGAATTATTTACAAGCATCGTTGTTGTTAGAAATATTATGAGGGTTTTTTACACTCGAGAGATATCGGCAGGTGTAAAATCCGACAAAAAATGAAGCCAAGTCAATTAAATAGCGAAAAACCAAGTATATTGTTTGATTTTATGAAATATAAATACCTATTTTTTATTATTTCCATGGTTATGATTATTCCGGGAGTCTTTTCTTTAATAAAATGGGGATTAAAGCCATCGATTGATTTTAAAGGTGGTTCTGTTTTGGAAATCCAAATTAACAGCAGTCATACTCAACAAGAACTTGAGGATGATATCAACTCGCAAATCGAAAGTCCCCAAATAATAAGAATGGGGGAGGAAGCAAGATATTCTATCAGAACTTCTGAGATTACCAATGAAAAGAAGCAAGAGCTCTTAAGTTTTCTAAATGAAAAGTACAATGATGTTGAAGAAATAAGATTTTCTAGCCTTGGACCTTCTTTGGGAAAAGAGCTTCTGGTAAAAACTCTGACAGGAGTTGTAATCGCTGCTTTAGCTATTCTTTTATTTATTTCTTTAAGATTTAAAGAGAAAGTATTTGGTTTTTCGGCCATTATTGCCATGTTCCATGACAGCCTTATTTTGCTCGGAATATTCAGTTTACTGGGACACTATTACAACATTGAGGTTGATGCCTTATTTGTTACAGCCATTTTAACTATTCTTTCTTTTTCAGTTCACGATACAGTAGTTGTTTATGACAGAATTAGAGAACTTAGGAGAAATTATCCTAGCATTTCTTTCAACAAGATTGCCAATGTAGCCATTATTCAGACTTTAGAAAGATCAATAAATAATTCTATGACTATTATCTTTGTTTTGTTGTCCTTATTCTTGCTTGGGGGTCAGTCTATTAAATATTTTAGCTTGGCATTGCTGATAGGAACAATTGTCGGTACTTATTCTTCGACGTTCACAGCTGTTCCCTTATTGGTTTGGTGGAAAGAGGTTCAAAAAAAATTAGCCTCTTAACTTTTTGTAAGTAGGTTTAATGAGTTTGAGTAGTTCCTTTTTAGAGTTTAGTTTTTTGTCTTCTTCAACTTTAGCAAAGATCTCATTTAAAATTTTGCCTACAATTGGTCCGGGGGAAATTTGAAGAGTATTCATGACATCTTCCCCGCTTATTTTTAAATCTTTCAGTGAGAAGGGTTCTTTTTGTACCGCCAATATTCTCTTTTTAAATAATTCCGTTCTCCATGAGGTTTCTTTTGCTCCTGACCCAAGTCTGTCTCCAACTCTTAAACTTAAAATATCCTCAATGTTATCTTGGCCAACTCTTTTAATAAATCTTTTTATGGCTTTATCGGTAATTTTTTCATCGACAGTAAATTGATGCCATCTGACTAACTTAAATAATTTTTCGGATTGTTTTTTACTTAATCTTAATCTCTGGGCGATATTTTTAACCATAAATGCTCCTTTTACTTCGTGATTATGAAAGGTTCTTTCTTTATTTTCTCCTTGGACGACATATGGCTTACCAACATCATGGAGAAGAGAAGCAAGTTTAACAATGGGACTTTTGCTTGGGGTCTCCTGCATAGCTCTCAAGGAGTGTTCCCAAACATCATAGACGTGGTGTTTGGGTTGATCCATTCCCCTGCCTTTTTCAAGTTCTGGAAGAATATATCCTAGCAATTTTGTTTGATACAAGAGTTCAATGCCCTTTTTTGAATTCTCAGCAAGAAGAATTTTAAAAAGCTCATCTCTGATTCTTTCCCAAGAAATATTTTTAATAAGTTCCCAATTATTTTCTATGGCTTTAAGAGTTTCTTTATCTATCTCAAAATTTGTTTGAGCTGATATTCTAATGGCCCTTATCATTCTTAAGGCATCTTCGTTTATCCTATCGTTGGCATTTCCAACAGCTCTGATTAATTTGCGTTGAATATCTTTTATTCCCTGATAAGGATCAATTACTTCAAATTTAACCTTCTCACTTGATAATTCAAAAGGCTGAGCCTTAAGGGCAATCGCATTGATTGTAAAGTCTCTTCTAGAAAGATCTTCTTGAAGGCTTGTTCCCCAATTTACGATATCGGGATGTCTTTTATCTTTATAACCCTTTTCAGACCTAAAAGTGGTGATCTCAATTTTCTTTTTGTCTGTATTTATCGTGACAGTGCCGTATTTATTGTTATAGTAACTATTTTTTGGGAAGATCGATAGTATCTTTTCCGGTAAAGTATTGGTGGCAAAATCCCAATCTTGAACTGTTTTATTCTGAAAAAGATCTCTTACTGCGCCACCCACTATGTATAGCTCAACATTTTTAGTTTGAGCAACTTTAAGAAGTTTTTTAATGTATATGGGTAATGAAAATTCGGGTTTGATTATTTTGTTATTTGGCATTTATGTTAAGATTGGCTTGATGGTGTTAATTTTTTTATTATAACAGTTATATTGTTATCCATGTATCCAGTTTAATTCAGATTGCGAGATTGTGAATTGTATACACTATATCATTTATAATTATTCAAGAAACCTCGAGTGTGAGCTCGTGAGTTGATTATTAAACAATGGGTTTGCTTTGGAAGTATTTATCAAAAAAGACTATCGATAGCAGAACAGATATTGATACAGTAATCAGTGTCCTTCTGAAGAACCGGAATATCAATTCTGATAACCTTGAATCCTTTCTTGAGCCCATTAACCCCGATAAAATTAAGATAGAAGATTTGGGGGTTGATAAGAAAGAACTTTTAAAAAGTTATAAGAGAGTTGAAAAAGCTGTAAAAGAAAATGAGCAAGTTGCAATTTATGGTGACTATGATGCTGATGGAATTTGTGCGGTTGCCAATGTATGGGAAACGCTTTCTTATCTAGGATTAAAACCTCATCCTTTTATTCCTGATAGAACGAATGATGGTTATGGCTTGAGACTGGAATCGATCGATAAACTAAAACAAAAATTGCCTGAGCTATCTTTAATAATTACGGTTGATAATGGTATCACCGCTCATAAGGCTATTAAAGCAGCAAAAAAGCAAGGAATTGATGTTATTGTGATTGACCATCACCAAAAAGATAGCAAGCCTCTCTCGTCTTATGCAATTATTCACTCAACTCAAGTGTCAGCAGGATTTTTATCTTGGCTTTGGTGTAAGAAATATAAGAAACTAAGTTTAGATCTTGCAGTTATATCTACCATATCGGATGTTATGACTCTTCAGGGTGCTAATAGATCAGTTGTTAAATATGGATTAGCAAGTATCAATAACACAAAAAGAAAAGGTTTAATAAATTTATGCAAGTCGGCAGGGGTGGCATTGGACAAAAACATTGAGGTTTATCATGTGGGATTTATGATTGCTCCAAGGATAAATGCATTGGGAAGAGTTGCTGATTCTTTGGATGCTTTAAGACTTCTCTGTTTTAATAAAGATAGAATAGCAAAAGACTTATCGTTGCTTGCCAATCAAGTCAATCAGAAAAGACAGCTTATGGTTGAAGAGGGATTAACTAAAGCCTTAATGCAGTCCAAAAAATCTAGAGATAAGTTGTTGGCGGTTTACGATAAGTCATTTCATAAAGGTATTATCGGACTAATTGCCTCAAAACTGACGGAAAAATATTATCGTCCTAGCTTGGTTATGAGCATTGATCGAGATATTATTCATGGATCTGCAAGATCTGTTGATGGAATTGACATTACAAAATTGCTTAGAAAATCAAAAATCCTATTAGAAGTTGGCGGTCACGAAAAAGCAGCGGGATTTAGTTTAAGGGAAAAAGATTTAAAAAAATTTATTAAAGAGCTTAGAGGAATCTCCAAAAACATTGATGAGAGCAAATTAGTTCCGGTTTTAAATCTTGATGCGAAATTAGATATGTCCGCTTTATCTTTGAATTTTTATGACAAATTGAATAGACTTTCTCCTTATGGAGAAGGAAATCCGGAACCTCTTTTTGCCTCTGAGAAATTAAGAGTTCTTACAGCCCAAACTGTTGGCAGAGACAACAATCATTTAAAATTATTGTTGGATGATGCAAAAACCGAAAGAATTGAAAAAATCAAAGCTGAAGCGATGGGATTTAATATGGGTAAAATGTTTCCTGAATTAATGCCTGGAGATGAGATCGACATTGCCTACTCTTTATTGGAAAATATTTGGCAAGGGAGAAGAAGTTTAACTTTAAAGATAAAAGATTTAAAAATACGCAAGCAGATGGTAAAATGATTTGTCTAAAATATATATGAAAAGAATATCAATTATCGAAACAGTCAATCAGATTGGCAAGAAGGTTGAGCTATATGGTTGGGTTAATTCCATTAGGGATCATAGCAATGTTATTTTTATAGACCTCAGGGATAGGAGTGGTCTGCTTCAGGTTGTCGGTGGGAAAGAACTTAAAGGACTTTCTTCAGAAGATGTTGTCAGAATCGAAGGTGTCATCAAGAGTAGAGGCGAAAAATATATTAACAAGAAAATCCCCACAGGCGGGATTGAACTTAAAGTTAAAAAAGTTGAACTGATTTCAAAGTCGAAGCCTATCCCTTTTGAGGTTAACGGAGATGGATATAAAATTGATGAAAATACCAGATTAAAATATCGCTATCTTGACCTTCGAAGGCAAAGATTGAGAAATAATTTAGAAACTAGAAGCAAGATGCTCCAGTTGTTCCGCCAAAAACTATCCGAGACTGGTTTTTGGGAAATAGAAACTCCCTATATAAGTAAAGCTACTCCTGAAGGAGCAAGAGATTTTCTGGTTCCCTCAAGGATGCAGCCTGGATGTTTTTATGCTTTACCTCAATCTCCCCAGCAGTATAAGCAGTTATTAATGGTTGCGGGCATTGAAAAATATTTTCAAATTGCCAGATGCTTTAGAGATGAAGATTTAAGAGCCGATAGACAGTTTGAGTTTTTTCAGGTTGATGTTGAGATGTCCTTCGTTACTATGGAAGACGTCTTAGAGGTCATAGAACCGATTGTGATTGAAGTTTATGAGGCAATTGGTATGAAGATCCAGCAGAAGCCATTTCCCCGCATAACTTACCAGGAGGCGATGAAGAAATATGGAGCGGATAAGTTTGATATAAGAAAAGACAAGAAAGATCCCAAGCTGTCTGCTTTTACCTGGGTTGTTGATTTTCCTCTTTTTGAGAAAACGGAGACTAGAGAAATAACTCCGGTTCATCATCCATTTACATCTCCAAACCCTGAAGATCTTCATCTATTAGATAAGAATCCACTTAAAGCCAGAGCTTGGCAATATGATCTTGTTTGTAATGGATACGAGGTTGCCGGAGGCAGTATCAGAATAACCGACCCTAAACTTCAGCAGAAGATTTTCAAAATTCTTGGCCACAAAAAAAATGAGATCCAGGAAAAGTTCGGACATTTACTGGAAGCATTCGAATATGGAGTACCTCCCCATGGAGGAATTGCTATGGGTTTTGACCGTTTGGCGATGATTGCTTGCGGTGAGGAAAATATACGTGAAGTTATGGCTTTTCCTATGACATCTGGCGGTCAGACAGCAGTTATGGATGCACCAGCAAGGGTCAATAAGAAGCAGTTAAGAGAGCTGGGAATCAAGACCATCGATGAAGAAAAAGAGAAAAAATAGTATTCCCCTAAAATCCTGGCACATTGTCCTATCGGCTGTTTTAATCTTATTAATTGGAGTTTCTTGGTTATTTGATAGTCTATTTTTATCTCCTGAAAATAAATCCGAAGAAATTAACATTAATCCTCAGCCGTTGGCGGTTCAAGTATCTCCTCCTGATTTTTCTATGATTTCTGCACGATCTTTTGTCGTCATGGATTTTGATTCAGGTCAATTGATTGCATCTAGAGAAAAAGACGAGAAGCTTCTTCCTGCCTCTTTAACTAAGATGATAACGTCTTTGGTTGTTTTGGATAACTATTCACTTGATCAAAAAATAGATATTTTAAATAAATATGAGGTTGGAAAAATTATGGGGATTAAACCCGGAACTCAAATGTCTATAGAAAATTTACTTTATGGATTACTGGTTCATTCGGCTAACGATGCCGCTTATGCAGTCAGTTATGATTATGATCTTCATCACAATCAAACTTTCATTGAAGCCATGAACCAAAAAGCTAGTCAATTAGGTTTAAATGATTCAAATTTTGTTAATTTTGATGGCGAAGAAGATGAGGGGCATTATTCAACAGCAAAAGACTTGGCTCTCTTGGCCAGATTCTTTCTTAAAGATCCGATACTGTCTGAGATGATAAAAGTCGAAAAGATAATTATTAAAGATGAACAGGGTAATGATTATTGGCTGGAATCGACCAATGAGCTATTAAAAGAAGATGGTTTTGGAGGAGTAAAGACAGGTTGGACTGAACAGGCAGGTGAATGTTTTGCTGGTCTTTACGAGCAAGGAGGCCATAAATTGATCACTGTTGTCTTGGGTAGTAATAATAGATTTGAGGATACAAAGCTATTAGTAAACCAAGTGATGAATAATTTTGTTTGGGAATAAAATAATTTACTCGGCTAGAAATTCTGAAGATATTGCTTCAACTACTCCAACAAATTTATTATCACCTTCGAAAACATAAAAAGGTTTTAAGAATTCCATAGGATAGTGCGGATCCATGTATGCCAGAAAAACATTTCTAATAGCAATTTTTCCAGATTGATAGTTTTCAAGATTAGTTTGGTGATAATTACCTGCTAATAATTCATCCCAAGCTTGAGAGATAGGTTTTAACGGATATATTGACACCTTTTCCTTATCATAAGGAAAATAAATGAATTTTGCCTGAACTACTGCCTTGCTCGATTTCTCTCCGGTAACCCATAGAGAAATATTCGCCTCTTCAAGATTTTGGGACAGAATTGGGTACTCGCCAATCTTGTTTCGGGAAAAATCAACTCTTGCGAGATTTGCTTCTGAAATTGAAGGAGCCTTATTAAGACTGGTAGGAGTTAAAGTATATAAAGTAATTTTGCCCTGGGGATTAATGTCTTCATAGGCAACACCAGCGGAAGTTAGATACGAATAAGCCGATGTTATAGCGGTTTGGGTGTCGGTTAATTTTTGAGAAATAATGGTTTGGTCAGATCGAAAAGGGTACTGGTATTCAAAATTTAAAGTTAACGGATTTATCTTTAACTGGCTTCCGGTTGACGGGTTTCTATAAATGTAGAGGTCTTCGGAAGGATTTTCTGGTGTTGATGAAAATCCAAGTTTACTGGCAATAAACTTAGTATCTTCGTAAGCTAAAATTTTTGACTTTTTAGCAATTATAAAATAAACATTTTCTTGAATTGGTGTTTGAGGAAGATCTCCGCTTATGGTTTCCAGATAAAATCCCTCCGGTCTAATGCTTGACTCTTCGAATTTGGTGACAGGAAGGCTTCCCCAGGCAGTGTCTGCTGGAGGGGGTGGAGGAGGATGTCGGGTTTTCCAAGCTGAGGCAGCTATTCTTATGGTTGAAATTAATAAAAAAGCGGCCACAATACTAATGAACCCCCATTTTATGGTGTTTCTGGAGTAATAGGCTATTTCTGTAAGACTATTAGGCTGTGAGTTCATACTTTGAAAGTATAACAACTGTTTGTGATAAAATTCAATATGAAAGACGTTAGAATCAGGTTTGCTCCCAGTCCAACTGGGACACCGCATATTGGAAATTCCCGAATTGCTCTTTTTGGATGGCTTTTTGCCAGAAAAAATAAGGGAAAATTTATATTAAGAATTGAAGATACTGATCAGTCAAGATTGGATCCAGATTCTTTGCAGAAAATCTACGACATTTTAAAATTCTTAGGACTCAATTGGGATGAGGGTCCTGGAGAGGGTGGAGATTATGGTCCGTACATACAATCCGAAAGATTAGATTTATATAAAGAATATGCTCATAAACTTGTTCAAAAAGGTTATGCGTATTATTGTTTTTGTACAAAAGAAAGACTTGAAGAATTAAGAATCGATCAACAAAAAAATAAACAATCTCCCAAGTATGATAGGAAGTGTTATGGATTATCGCAAAAAGAAATAGATCAAAATTTAAAGCGAGGTGTTCCATATGTTATTAGGCTAAAAATGCCTGATAATGAAGTCTTGAAATGGAATGATCTTGTTCAGGGAAATATTGAGATTAATTCAAGCGTTTGTGACGATCAGATATTAATTAAATCGGATGGGTATCCAACATATCATTTGGCTGTAGTGGTTGATGATCATCTTATGAAAATATCGCATATCTTTAGGGGTGTTGAGTGGATATCTTCTACGCCAAAACATATAGTGTTGTACCGATCCTTTGGGTGGAAAATGCCTGAAATTGCTCACTTTCCCTTAATTTTAGGAAAAGACAGATCTAAGCTTTCAAAAAGACATGGTGCAAAATCAGTTCTTGAATACAAGGATGAAGGATATCTTTCTGAAGCCTTGATAAACTTTTTGGTTCTTCTTGGCTGGCATCCTAAGGATGATAAAGAAATTTTATCAAGAGAAGAGTTGATTAAAAAAATTGACTTAAAAGGTGTTCAAAAACAAAATGCCATTTTTAATCTTGAAAAATTGGATTTTCTAAATGCATATTATCTTAAACAAAAATCTTCCTCAGATTTTGCTTTATTATTGGAAGAATATCTTCCTGAGCTAAGTTTTGATCAAAGAATGATTGCTGCTCAGCTGCTAAAAGATAGAATTACAAAACTTAATCAAGCGAGAGATTTAATAAAGTTTACTTTCGAAGATATCGATTATTCGGTAGATTTACTATTAGGAAAAGCCGAAAAAAATCAAGCAAAACAAATGCTAGAGTCTGCTAAGAAGATTATTTCCAAGATACCCAGTCAGGATATAACCTTAGATCAAATTGATAAATTGCAAAAAATTATGTTGGAAGAGATAAAAAAGAATAATTGGAAAACTGGAGATTTTTTCATGGTATTTAGGTCAGCAATCGCTGGTGCGAAAATCACGCCTCCGATCTTGGAGTCTTTAATGATATTAGGCAAGGAAAAGTCGCTTGAAAGACTGGATGTGGCCCTTGGAAAACTCAATAAGTCTTAAGTTAATATCTTCCTTATTCCCATAAAATGTTTGGATTTTACAGAAAACTTGCGGTAAAATAAAAATATGGATGCCAAAGAAAATAAAACACAAACAAAGAAAAAGATCTCAGATACTTCTGAACAGCCAGCACTTTACAGATCTAAGAAGAATAAGATTATTGCTGGTGTTGCTGGTGGCTTAGGAGAGTATTTTAAAGTTGATTCCAACATTGTTAGGTTGCTCTTTATTATTTCAATTTTCTTTGGAGGAGTTGGCGCAATTGTTTACCTTATTTGTTGGGTAATTATTCCCCTTGAAGGTTTTGGCAATAAAATTGCCGATGATTATTACAAAGAAAACATTGAGGAGATAAAGCAAAAAGCAAAAAACTTTTCCGAGGAGTTTGGGGCAAATATTGAGAATGAAAATGAAACTTACAGTCAAAATAAAGCTCAACCGCAAAAATGGTTAGGAATAATTTTACTGATATTCGGTGGCATTTTTTTACTTGAAAATTTTGGCATTATTGAATCAATTAATTTTGCAAAGTATTGGCCTTTAATTCTGATAGTTTTTGGCTTAAAAATCCTCTCAGACCGTTAAAATAATTGATGGTTTTTTCAAGAAGAATTTCTTTATCTATTCTTTAGCGAGTTTGTTTATTATCCAGCCCAAGATTGACAGAATAAGACTAAAGTAAAAAGCGTTAATAAATCCGTCAATTTCAAATCCAGGGATAAGTCTAGCTGTTGCAAGCATAACGATCGTATTTATAACAAGTGAGAAAAGACCAAGAGTAAGAATAGTAATTGGAAGTGTCAGGATTACTAATAACGGTTTGATAAATGTGTTTAAAATTGCCAGAACAAGGGTTACAATAATGGCGGTTAAGAAGTCGCTGACATGTACGCCATTAAATACATTTGAGAGATAGTAAATTACAACTCCGTTGATTAAAAGTCTTACTAAAAAATTCATAATTAAATTTACCTCAAAAGGGGAGTAATGGCAAACTAATCAAGAAGCTGAAAATTATCCCCTATTATTATCTTATTATTTTTTATAAATCCGCTGTTTACTTCCAAAACCATATCAACATCATCTTTTGGAGAAATTGTGCTTGGAGGAGAAAGATTTTCTGGAGTGATATTTTCATGGATATCAACAACTTTACCATTATTTATCCAAATGAAATCAAGACCAAAATTCATGCCCATCATCCAAAATTTGGGCCTATGAGCTGATGGAAAAATAAAAAGCATTCCATTGTTTCCATCTAATTTTTCCCTTCCGGAAAGTCCCTTGGTAATTTTTAAGGAGTTATCAGCAGTCTCAACATATATTCTTTTATCTCCTATCATGGCGTTAGTTTGAGCTAATCGCTGAGGTTGTTTGTATAAAACAAAATATCCAAAAAAAAGAAAGATTGAGACAGCAAAAATAAAGATTATTTTTCCCATCTTTAATTATTTTTCATCAAGCATTTTTATCCATTCAATAGCCTGATTGATATTTAATAGTTTTTGTTCTCCTGTTTGCAGATTTTTTACGGTTATCAAATCCTGCTTTACCTCGTTTTCTCCTAAAATAAAGGCAAATGATATTTTGTTTTTACTGGCAAAAGACAATATCTTGCCAATTTTTTCTTTCTGACTAAAAAGGTTTGTGTTGATCATATTTTTTCTCAGCTGATTGGCTATATCTATGCCGTTTGATAGATAACCTTCCATGGGAATAACAATGGCCTTAATTAATCCCTGTTTATCCTCTATTGAGTCTTGGATAACAGAAAAGAGCCTTGTTACTCCAATTGATATACCCACACCAGGGAGTTTATTATCGGTATAAAATTGGGAAAGGTTGTCATATCTTCCGCCCGAACAAACACTACCCAACTGGGGATATTTACCTAAAAATGTTTCATAGACTGTTC
>DIVO01000006.1 GCA_002428285.1 Patescibacteria group bacterium UBA6130
TCTGCCAATTCCGCCACCTCGGCAATTCAAAAAATACTTGGTAAATCCCATAAATAGGTTTTTACCAAACTAAACCCTGTGACCGCCAAGGGACTTGAACCCCTGACCTCTTCGATGTAAACGAAGCGCTCTACCAACTGAGCTAGGCGGTCCACTCCAATCCATCAAACTTAAACTTTTTTATAGCCAAGTGCCGAAGGTGGGAGTTGAACCNNCCAATTCCAGCACTTCGGCAAATTTAACCTGTCGATTAAATGTTTTAAATTAACTTTTAGCTAGGTTTATCAAGCTGTTATAGTTTATCAACAAACCTAAACATATTCAATCCTGCGGAATTAATTTACCACTAGCATTCTTACACCTATTTGAAGGATCGGAGCATTCATCCCTGCAGGTTAGATCGTTTAGATAAACCTTTGGGCATAAACTCATAGCCGGATCAGCATATACTTCGCATGATCCCAAACTGCCGCCTCCAGGGGCACACACATACTGTTTAGCAGAAGGATCTATACATTTATCAAGACCGATATTGGTACTGCTTACACCGTAATTATAATCACAATCAGGACCGCAACCATACGAACATCCGACAGTTGCTATAGATTGGTCGGATAACACCTCTAAATTGGTATATATCTCAAACTGACTTTTGCATTCACTTTCTTCAACAACATATCTATAAGATATGCCTAAAGAAGGATCACAGGGAATATTTTTTATAATCTCCGCCCCATCTAAAATTAAATCCTGCCCGCATACTAAACTATCGGGAAAACAACCGGAAGAGTCATAATACACTTCAAGGGCTTTTTTAATAACATCAAGATCCATCTTCCTCTCGCCATCCCTAGCTTTTTTCATTTGCCCAAAAACTGAAACATAAGAAAAAGCAAACAATAAAGAAATAACAGAAACCACTACCATTATTTCAAACAATGTTATTCCCCTTCTTTTCATATTAAATTTTACCTATCTACATCTTAAATAACAAAACCCTTTTGTCTTTAAGCAAAACATTAATGGGCAAATTAAAAGCGGTACTTCATAAAAATTGACAAGTACCGCTTTTCCACTAATCTCTTAATTTTTACTTTCTCTTTCTTTTTACGGTTTTTCTTACCGATTTTCTCTTGGCTGGTTTTTTAGTTTTTTTAACAGCTCTTTTTGTGACTCTTTTCTTTGCTTTTTTAACTGGCATACTTATTCACCCCCTCTCCATGAAAAAAGACCCTTCTTAAAAGGGCCTTAAATGGATTGTTTAAGGACAGGTATGTAGTCAGTTTTTTGCAAGGCTCTTTGGCTTCAACTAATCAAAACTAACAATTAAATTCAAATGTTTTTATAGTTAATTGTCAAGAGGATAATTTGCCCCAAAGGTTTCTTCTGAGTATGATATCAACATGAAAATATCAAAATTTAACCCTAATTACCAAACAAAGACTGAAAATTTTATTAAGGAAATTTTTAAGGAGATGGGATGGCAAAATACCTACCTTTATGGAATAGATAATATCCAAAATACTTTCGGAGGGAACAGGGACATATTTCTGGTCGTAGTAAACAATAATATGGTTGAAGGATGTGTGGGTTTAAAAGAATTATCTAAAGAAAAAGCCTTAATTAAAAGATATTATTTATCTTCCTCGCTTCGAGGCAAAGGGATTGCCCAAACCCTCTTTAAAAAACTAAAAGCTTTTGCTCTTAACAAGGACTATAAACATTTAGTTTTAGACACCCAATTAGATAATCTTCGCGCTCAAGCTTTTTATGAAAAAACTGGCTTCACAGCCTATAAACCTAAACCTCAGAAAAAATGGCCAGAATCAGAACATCCGAAGATTTTTAAATATTATCAATATGATTTAAAGAAGAACCGAGATAATAGCTAACACCCCAAAGATCATAACAAAATAGCCAAAATTGATCCGTTTTGCCAAGTTTAGTAATAAATGTATTGTTAATATCCCCACCACAAAAGAAGATATCAAGCCCAAAATATCCTCAATTCTAACAGAAAACCTCTCAAAATTTAAAACAATATTGCCAACTAACACTACTGGAAGGCTAAGGAGAAAACTTAGTCTCAAGGCAGCAGCCTTTTCAAACTTTCTCAACAACAAAGTGGATACAGTTAAGCCGGAACGAGAAAATCCAGGTAAAGTTGCTAAACCCTGAACTAATCCCAATAAAATTGAGTCTTTAAGTTTTAGATCAACAGCTTCTCTTAAACCAAAGTCTGAAGCTCTTATTTGCATTATTCCTGTAACTAAAAGCAATAAGCCGATAATTAATGTAACAACCTTGCCGGTCAATTCGATACTTGATTCTAAATTACCTAATAGTTCCAGTAAAATAAATCCCAATATCCCGCTAATAAGAGTAGCTAAAAATAAAAAATTAAATATTTTTTTGGTTTCTGTATCCGAACTGCTATAAGAAAAAGGAGTCTTTACCAACTTAACAACATCAGAACGGAAATAGATTAAAGCAGCCAAAAAAGTTCCCAAATGCAAAAACAATGCTTGCTTAATCATATCCGTTAATTCCCCTCCTCCAAAAAGTTTAATATTTGTCAGAAGAATTAACCCTTCGGAACTTATTGGTAACCATTCGGCCAAACCCTGAACGGCTCCTAAAATTATTGACTTATACATATCTTTGAAGTTTAAAATTAACTAAAAAGTTTAAATAACCACCCAAACATCCCTGTTGATTCTGTCTCTTGAGAAACTTTTTCTCTTAGAGATAGGTTTTGCTGTTCTAATGAAACTATCATCTCCTCAATCTCTGAATTTTCTTCATCATCTAACTGGCTTGATAGATTTTTCAATTCATTAATTCTTTCCTGATTTTCTATCATCAACTGCTCCATACTTTTAATTGCCTTAAAATCAGGACCTATTATTTTCTTCATTAAACCTGTTCTTTTTTCGATTTTTTGAAACTGGCTTTCAATTTTTGCTTGAGCCTGATTTTGAGCCTTGGCAATTTCTTTCACCTGTTCTCCTATGCCTTGATTTTCAATTCTAGAATTAAGCATCTCTTCAACCCTAGTTGCCACCTCACTCATATTATCTCTGGTCTGCTGACTTCTAATGGGCGTCAAAGTATAGCTAGAAGAAGTTGATGAATCCTGCTGCTTGGTTTCAGTAGAAATCTGAGTGTTTTCTCCGTCATTTTCAACCCTTATCCTGTTTTCAGTTCGATTAAACTCCCCTTCTGTTGAAACTTCATTATTTATTTTTATTTCCACCCTATCTTCATTTCCAGCAACCTCTGAAGGGTAAATCCCAAAACAAAATAGTGATAATAAAACTGTTAAAATAATTTTCATTTTCTGTCCTCCTAGTTGATAATAATCATTATTGTTCACCATATCAATAAGGTCAACTATTTTCGCTCTCTGAAACTGATTTTTCTTTAATAAGTGAATGAGATATTTTTTCCTCAAGTTATTTTTTAAATAAGAAGACTTCTTAAATAATTTTATGATAATCTTTTTAATAATAAACGTGATTATCGATTTAATAATTTAAAATAAAAAGTGAAAAAATTGATCTGGTCAAAACATTCTCTTCAAAGAATAAAGGATAGAAAAATTCCCAAAAAGTATCTCACCGATGCTTTTTATAAACCCGACAAGATCCTTGACAGCAGACAAATAGGAACAAAAAAATTCATCCGTTACTATGGCAAGCACAAAGCAGTAGTAATTGCTGGACCCAATGATAATGGAGAATGGATTGTCATCTCTTGCTGGATAAATCCTCCTCTCCAAGACAGTCTCGATTATAAAAAAGATATTTGGCAAAGAAAATATAATTCTTCTTCAGTTTGGGGAAAGATTTTACTTGAGATTAAAAAGGCAATTTTCAACTACTAAACAATAGTTTTACTCTTCAAAAGAAAGCCTGTGCGCAAATAAATAAGTCTTAAACGATTACACTGTATTTTATTTAATGTTATAATTAATTGTTGATGGGATACCTAGACAACCACATTAACAATCTTCTTGGTCTCGAATGCCGATCTTCAGGTAAAGATTGCTACTTTCTCTCTTTTTATCTGCCTGTTTCCGGTCTAAATAATAATAAAATTCAACAACAGATTAAATCCTTACTACACGAAGGCTTTATAAAAATTGACGCAAATCAGCAAATCCCTGAACCCCTCAGAAAGACGAAAGAAAGTTTGATTCCCATCTTTGAGAATAAGATAAATGAGCTTTCCTCTCCCCAAAAAGGTCTTGCCGGATTTGCAATGTTTAATCCCAACAAAAAACCCGACAACGAAGGGAATGAGATCATCATCGTTTCCACTAGAAAAGAGCCATTTAGAGAAATATCAATCAGTAAAGTGTTTGATTTAGATCAACTTGTTTGGCTTAATTTCATAGAAACAGACGCTTTATTTTTATCCTTAAACAGAAACGAAGCAAAAATTTGGACCGTGAATGGTAATTCGACCAATCTTATTAAACAGATTGAAAACGAGTATCTGATTGAAGAAGACAAGGAACACTTAGAGGAGTATTCCCCCACTAAAGGCTCTTCTATCATCCACGGAACCGGAAGCAACAAACCAAATATACGCGCAGAGAAAAGAGATGAAAACTTTCTCAATGACCTTAAGGAATTACTGAAGAAAGATAATTTAACAGTTGGTCATAAATACCTGATTATTTCTTTCTCTAGTTATTTTAGAAACAGTATCGATCCACTAATAAACGAACTAAAAAATATTTTTCCGAAAATGATAATCACAACTACAGATAAAAGCTTAAATGATAAAGATAAAATTTTTGCAGAAACACATGAAAAAATTAATCGAATAACCAAAGAAACAATAGATGAAGAGCTGTCAAAAGCTAAAGAAAATTATAATCAATATTTGGATAATTTTGAGGACATAACAAAAGCCTCTAGAGATAGAAATTTATTTAAATTATTTTTTAAACCCGATTTAGAAAAACCAGGCTGGATTGAGGAGGATTACATTTTTATAGAGAAACGGCCACGGGGCAGAAAAGTCAAAAACATTCTTCCCTGGCTGGTGAAAAATGTTATTGAATCCGGAGGTGAGATTTATCTTCTTCCCAAAGATGACGAGGAAGATTCCTCAACTTATCTGAATATCGCTGGTTCAACTAGATGGGTTGAGGAGAAATGAAATGAATATCCAATTAAAAGCTGAAGGCTTAAAATTAACAGATAAAATTAAAGATATCGTTGAAGAAAAAATCGGAGCAGATTTAGAAAAATACCTAGAAGACTTTGCTATAGACATGAAAAACGCTACAGTTACGATAGAAAAAAGAAGCAGATGGGGCTATAAGGTTAATTTCGACATGTGGCTACCAGGCAAAGAACATATTTACTCAGAAAGCACTCATGAAAATCTAATAACTTCTCTAACAGAGACTAGAGATCAGGCAATCAGACAAATAGAAAAATATAAAGATAAAACTAAAAATAAAGAAATCACGAATAAATTCTAATTTTATTAGAAATCTGATAAAAACCTTTGTCAACTAATTGTCCTTTTATGCTTATTCTTGACTTTATTGCTAATACTTGTCCATAATAATTTAAATATAAAATGGAAAAGAAAAACATATTGGTATTGGTTGGGTTTAGTTTATTTTTACTTACGTTGATAATCTTTTTTATATTTAAAACATATATTGCACCCAAGTCGGCTGAAACTTATCCCCAAAAAGAAAGTGCTCGATCAACCAACCCTTCCTCTTACGTTGCTCAGTTTTCCTCATCAGATACAGCAAACTCAGAAGCAGTGCTTAAAATTAAATTTAATAAATCCAAAGAAGTTGACGGAATTACCGGGATTAGAATTTTTCTTGAACCCGTTTCTTTATCAATAAGCAAAAATTTACTTAACCCTTTCTCGGATGATGAGATTTTTTCTAAAAACTTAATTAAGGTAGAAAAAACCCTATCAAGCCCTTGGACGTATACATATAAACAAACCTCCAAGGGAAATCTTGTTTTAGATATTATTTATTTAAAGAGTGGCACCGAAGGCTATATAATGAATGATGAGATTGAAGTAGCAATCTTAAAATTTAAGAATTTAATTGATCCTTCTAATCATTTTAAAATTAATAGTGAAGAAAGTTATATTTTAGCCAAAAAGGATAATACAGCAATTATGTTAACTGTTAGCAAATAAATATGAACAAAAAAGTTAGCACTCCTCTTCTTATTTTTGTTTCAGCCTTTTTATTTATAATTGTTTTTGTTTTTACTAGATCATTATTTGCCCTACAGTAGTTTAAAACAAAAGAAAAATGGACAGTTTTGTTCTGCCCATTTTTCCTCATTTTGCCCGGAGTATATATTGTTACTCTTTTTTATTCTTACTCTAAGGTTAACTTTCTAAAATATAAAATCAATAAATTTTTCGTAAGAGTAAGGTAAGTGTTTTACCTCTCAATTTATTATTGCCACATTCTTATCTAATTATTCTCCCCATCCAGATCAAGACAATAGACCCAAAAGTAGCCACAATGATACTGTAAACATTTAAGCCTGCGACTGGAGAAAGCCCCAGCAAACCTACTATTAGTCCGCCAACAACTGCACCTACAATACCCAAAACAATATCCATCAATACTCCTTGTTTTTCATCCCTTTTCATAATCACCGAAGCAAGCCAACCTGCAATAAGTCCTAAAATCACCCAAACAACAATACTCATAAAAATCACCCCCTGACAAATTTTTTACATTTTAATAATTAATGATAGTTTAAGCGATTAAGAAAGAGCACAAGAGCAAGTAATAGCTTGGTAAGACTATCTTCTTACATTTTTCTAACATATTCTTTCTTTTTTTATAATATAAACAGGGGTAAAATACTTTATTGGTCAAAATACATTTAGCAAACTGCAAAGGCAGGTATTTTTTTGTTATGAATGTAAAAATCCAATAAATCTACTAGCTGTTATGATGAAAAAAATAATAGTCGTTGATGATGATCCGGAAATTTTAGATAGTTTCAATATTATTCTTAGTGAAGAAGGCTACAAGGTTTATCTTAAGAATGATGGGAAAAATCTTCTATCTTGCATTAAAAGCATTAATCCAAATTTAATTCTTCTTGATTTTCGTCTTCCAGGAAAAAATGGAGATGAGATAACAAAGGAAATTAAAAATCAAAACGGGTTATCTAACATTCCTATAATCATCGTATCGGCGAACTACAAAGCGGAAGATAAATCACTTAAAGCGGGAGCCAGCGACTTTATTGCAAAGCCCTTTGATATTGATTTTTTACTGGAAAAAATTAAAGAATATTTATAATAATTATCTTGAATTCAGAGGCATCCTATTCGCTAAATCAATCTTCTTCCTTTACCACATACCCAAAGCCTCTGACAGAGTGAATCAATGGTTTATCAAACCCTTCATCGATTTTCTTTCTTAAGTACCCAACATACACATCTACCACCCTAGTTTCTATATCAGGAGAGTATAACCAAACCCTATTTAGAATAGCATCCCTTGTCATCACCTTACCTTTATTGCTCATTAAATACTCCAATAGTTTAAACTCCTGAGGAGTAAGCTCTATCTTTTTATCTCCTCTTTTAACCTGAAGAGTTTTTGTGTCTAAAATTAAATCTGCAATTTCCAGTCTTGAGATATTGTTTCCGCCTTTTCTCAAGCGAGCCTTAATTCTGGCCAAAAGCTCTTCTGTTTCAAATGGTTTTGCGATGTAATCATCGGCACCCAGATCCTCCAATCCCCTAACCACGTCAGCAGTTGAATCTTTAGCAGTAAGAATAATAATAGGTATATCTGGATACATCTTTTTTGCCTCAACGCATACTGTTTCTCCACCCATTACAGGCAGGTTTAAGTCTAAAATTACCAGATCAGGGGGAAGTTTTTTTATCTCTTTAAGAGCTGTAACCCCATCTGAAGCCGTAACAACATAAAAGCCGTAGTCCAACAAAAAATCTCTTAATACTTCCTGAAGATCCTTGTCGTCCTCAACAAGCAAAATAGAGTGTTTCATTAAAATATTATACTACATTCTCTTACTTAAGGCTTACTAAACTATTTTTTAAACTTAACTATTGAGAAGTATTATATTACTTATTGATAAATTTTTTTTACCAAAGGAGGTGAGAAATATGCAACAAAATAATAAACTACCCCAGACTAAAGCCCAGAGTATTGCCGTAGAAAAGTTTGATTCTCGCTTTCATCCTCGTGATAAATCGCACGGTATTTCCGCTCGAAATAAAGAAAAATATCAAGAGAAAAAGCAGCAAAAAGAAATATCTAAAAAGGAATTGTTTATAGCCCTAAAAAGACTGGAAGTCGCCGCGAGAGAAAGCGGAATATTGTAAATTAGCCCATATTCCGCAGAATGAATTTGCGGCAAAATGAACTTTAAAGCTTGTCAAAATGTGCAAAGATTTTTTTGTTAAGTTCATCAATACCTTCTCCAGTTGCTGCTGAAATAAGAAATGGGCTTGCTTTTTTCATTTTAAATTTTTCGATAATTTTATCTTGAGCTGAATCACTTAAAAGGTCCTTTTTATTTATAACAACTATCCTCGGATAATCAAGCAGCTTTTTGTTATATTGCTCTAATTCTTTTTCCAAGGCAAGCATTTGTTGATAAATAAATTTAAACAACTCTTCTGGGTTATCCCTAAGGTATTCATTTGAAGGAAATAATACATATACAAGCAACTTACATCTTTCCAAATGTTTAAGAAACCTTATTCCCAATCCTCTTCCACGAGAAGAGCCTTCAATTAAACCAGGGATATCAGCGACTATTAACTCATTTTTTTTGCTTTTTAAAACCCCAATATTAGGTGAAAGAGTTGTAAAAGGGTAGTCAGCAATTTTCGGTTTAGCTCTTGTTAGAACTGATAATAAAGTACTCTTTCCAGCATTTGGCAAACCAACAAGACCAACCTGAGCAAGTATCACTAATTTTAGTAAAACAGTTTTGATTTCACCCTTGGATCCATCTTCAGCCGTTTTAGGAGTGGTATTGCGGCTACTTCTTAAACTCCAATTGCCTTTTCCTCCCTTGCCTCCTTTTACCAATAATGCTGTCTGGTTATTCTCTTGCAAATCAGCAATTAGCTTTTCCTTTCCTCCGATAAGTTCAAAAATCTGTGTTCCCACAGGAACTGGTAAATACGTATCCTCTCCTGTTCTGCCGTGTTTCTTTAATCTGCCTCCTCTTTCGCCATTTTCTGCATTAAATCTACTTTTCCCCATGAAAAATCTTAAGGTTGTAAGCCCTTCTTTTGCTCGAACAAAAATTGATCCTCCATCTCCTCCATCTCCTCCATCTGGTCCACCCTTTAAAACCAACTTAGTACGCCAGAAGCTGACTAATCCATTTCCACCATTTCCAGCAGCAACTGTAACTTGAGCTTCATCAATCATGATTAATCTTGGATACTCTTGTCCACAATGTAAACTGTACCAAATCCCTCCTCCAGAAGGATCTCGGAGGATTGCTTACTTTTTTCTATGTCATCAGAAAGTAAAATATAATTTTTTGTCTTATCTAATTCATAAACAATCAACTTTAATTCAGAAGGTGAAATATATACTCCCAATTCTTCTTCATCGTCTTGTTCATCTAAATTTATGAGAACCACACTATCTTTTCCCATACTTGTTTGCGCCTGAATTAAACTAATTGTCTTATAACTACCCCTATCAATTAAAATAGATGTTGGTGTGGGTAAGGGGTCCATTTCGACCTCAACCTCAGATGTTTTATAGTTAAAATACAAAGCTAACCCCAGAACCGAGAATAAAAATACGGCTAACCACAAAGGTTTGATCTCCATGAAAAATTATATCATCATCTTCATTTAAAAATGTCTAATACAATAAAAATCAGAAGATGTAATCTCTGTAAATTTTTTCCACCCAAAAAATTGTTAATAAGTCTAAAAAAACTAGATAATAGCTTTTACTCGTGGTGATGATCTTTTTCAGCTTCCATAGCTTCAGCTTTGGTTACGTGGATAGTTTCTGGTGGATGCTCAGGAGGAGAATAAATTGTATACAGCTTCAACTCTTGTTCATTTGAAGTATTCACAATATCATGCTGAGTCCTCGCAGGAATCACCACAGCAAAATCATCACTTATCACAGTTTCTTCACCATTTAATATGGCTTTACCTTCACCTGATTCAACTCTTATAAATTGATCAACGTCGGAATGAACTTCCATACCAATATTTTCTCCAGGCTTTAAATTCATAACCACCAGTTGACTGTTTGGGGCTGTAAAAAGCACTTTACGAAAATTAGAATTATCAATAGTTAATTTTTCGATATTGTCAATAAAACCAGACATTTTCTACCTCCTTATAAATAAATATAATTAATTATACAAAATTCACAATCTAGACTCAAACTTTTTTAGGAGAAATAAAGGTAATGTTTGCTTTTTTTATAGTCTCCACTTGCTTGCATATTTATATTCCGTCTGGCATCCTATGTAATTGCAAGAAAACTGTAAGAAAAGTATTAAACAATGGTAAATATATTAAACTACAAATCAGAAAATTTTATTATCTCCTCATATCAAAAAGGGAAAGAAATTGTTTTGTTCTTTCTTTCAAGAAATAATACTATTTCAACCGATAAATTGCCAAAAACAGCAGATACAATCGAACAAGTTTTGCCAAGTGTCTTCAATACAACCTGCTACAATGATCAAGGTAAATGCTTCAAAGATGAGATAAAAAATACAGAAACCGCTCATCTTTTAGAACATTTAATAATCGAGTTTATGGTTCAAAAAGAGAAAATGAGAGGCAATAAAATAACTATCAAGGCTTTGACGAGTTGGAACTGGAACAAAAATCCCTTTGGTAGTTTCAAAATTACGATCAAGGCCCCACAGGTTGCCAAAAGAAGCTTTAAAGACAGTTTTAATGCTTCAATCTCATTAATGGAAAAGATCTTCAATCAAGCCAATGGACAGCCAAAACAGACCGTCCATTAAGCTTTTGCTTTCTTTAAAAAATAAATTATTCTTCCCCTGTGTTTTCAACTACTCTTGCCATGCCTCCCATCCTTCCGATTTTCTGATAAAAATATTTCCCGTGTTCTTGGGAGGTTGTTTTACCCCCCTTTCTACCTATCTTAGCAAAATGCTTTAAATCAAATTTCTCTGCCGTGGCTTTGCCCCCTTTCCTTCCAGCTTTTGCATGACCTTCCGGATCTCCATGCCAACCTTTTCCTTTGTCGCTTCGATTCATTATTACCACCCCATTTCCTAATTAAATATTTAAACAATGATATTATGAGGTTTTAGTTTGAGAAACTAGTGAGTATTAGGTAAGAAATAGATGAGCAAACCAAGTTGATCAAAAATATTTATTTAGGAGTTACAAGCCAGTTTGGGGAATTTTGACAATGAGAAAAGATAAGAAAGTTAAAACAATTCAGGATTAATAAGTCTTTGACTATTGCCCAAATCATCTATCAGTTCTATTTCCTCATCTGTTAGACTAAAATCAAAAATATCAAGATTTTCTTGTAGATGCTGTTTAGAGCTAGACTTAGGAATAGCCACAATGCCTTTTTGCGTAAGCCATCTCAATGAAACCTGGGCTTTAGTTTTTGAATACTTTTGGCCAATTTCTCCTAAAACAGATTCAGCCAAAATATCCCCTCTGCCAAGAGGGGAATAGGCAACCAAGGCAATATCTTTGTTAATACAATAATCCAGTAAATCCTCCTGATTTAAACCTGGGTGATATTCAACTTGATTTGCTGAAATTACTAATCCTATATTATTAGCTACTGGCAATTCAGTTTCTAGTCTCTCAATTGTATAATTACTAACTCCAAATGATCTAATTTTCTTTTCATCCATTAATTTTTTAAAAGCAGAAAATGTATTTTTGATGGAGATTTCATCATTTGGCCAATGAATCAACAGTAGGTCTAAATAATCAGTTTTTAGCTTTTCAAGAGATTGTCTGCATGAGTTTATTACATCTTCATGATTCAAATTGATCGGCGGAACTTTTGAGGTTATAAAAATACTCTCTCTATCAACTCCCTTTAAAGCTTCACCAACATCTTCCTCGTTATCATAGCTAATGGCAGTATCAAAATGTCTATATCCAAGCTGATAAGCTGTCTTTACGGTTTCCACACATTCTCTACCTTTTAATTGCCATGTTCCCAGTCCGATTATAGGCATGGAATAACCGCTTTTTAATTTTATTTCACTAGCATTTTCTTTAAAATGGTTATTCATATCATATTCTTTAATTATAGTACATGATAACCCAATGTATTCCACAACTTTTTAAAAAAAGAGAGGATAACTAACTTCTTAACACCAACAAAACATGTCAATTTGAGATTACTCTTGGCTTCTAACAAGCCTAAGGGCTTTACCATTGATCAAAGCTCTGGCAATTTTTTTATATGCTCCATCTAAAACTCTCCCAAAAGTCGGCTGAGATACACTCATCTTCATGGCAGATTGGCTTTGATCCAACCCGTCAATATCATGCAGTTTAATAGCTTCAAGCTCATCGGGTAATAACTCAACTTCTTCTAGCATCCTCATGGGAACGCCTTGAGGCTTAAAGTAAACTATATTTGGTCTAAACCTCACACAGCGAGGTATTTTTGGTCTTGGCATTGTATTTAATTCTAGCATCTCGTGCTCCCGTTATATAAATCGGGAGCACGAATTTTGGCCTTATTTTGAATTAATGTTTCCCTCTTCTTTTTCAACATCCTCTAATTCTTCTTTTAAGGCTTGTTTATATTCTTGAAGAGCTTTGGCTTTTTCATCATTAGATTGTGGCCAATTCCAACTACCAAAATATCTTCCCATACCTCTTCCTGCACCAAATCTAGATCTCCACCCTAATCCCAAACCACAGGGTCCAAATCCTCTTCCAGTTAAGGGTCCTTGTCCCATAGGACCGGTTCCATCTTGTCTAGGCATTATATTCACCTCCATTCTTTTTAAACAATAATTATTATGAATATATATTCATTATATACCTTTTCTCCAGGTTGTCAAATAGAGATAATGTTAAAATAAGAAGTGATAAAAAGTAAATTATTTAATAAGTACATCACAACAATACTGCCCATTGCAATTGCTACTCTTTTGTTATCAATGGCTTTGATTTATAACTTTCTAATTTTCCATATAACTGTTGAGCTATTTACAATTATTGTGGCGGCGGGAATTTTTTTATTCTCGTGGAACACAAGAGGTATTAGTAAAAATTCATTCTTTAATTTTATCGGAATTGCCTTTTTATCTGTCGGTTTTATTACTTTTCTTCACACCTTAACTTATAAAGGGATGAATCTGTTTCCTGGTTATGATGCTAATCTGCCAACACAACTCTGGATAATAGAAAGGTATCTATTAGCTTTTTCTTTCTTATTTGCTGTTATATTTGTCAATAAAAAGTTGCCATTTTTACCTATTATAACTTCCTACTTCGCAATTATCGTTCTTGCCTTCTTGTCAACTTTTGTTTGGAAAAATTTTCCAACCAGTTATATTGAGGGTCAGGGTCTAACTGATTTTAAAATTTATAGTGAATATATAATTTCTCTCATCTTAATATTAGCCACCTATATGCTTCATAAAAAAAGAGAATATTTTGGCGATAGGATCTATGTGTTATTAATCGCTTCACTGATACTTAATATTCTCTCAGAATTATTATTTACTTTCTACATCAGTGTTGTTGATATTTTCAACATCTTAGGACACACATTCAAAATGATAGCCTATATAATGATATATATTGCTATTATTGAAATCGGTCTAACACAACCTTATCAAATCATATTCAGAGAACTAAAAAAAACAAGTAAATTAAAGGATGAGTTTATGAACATCGCCAGCCACGAATTAAAAACTCCTATTACAAGTACAAAGCTTTACCTACAATTACTAAAAAGGCAAAGCAAAAAAGATGAAAAAAGCAAAATTCTGATCGGAAAGATAGATAAACAAGTTGATAAGATGACAAATTTAATAAATATTCTATTGGATGTGAGTAGAATCGAAACAGGCAAAATCAGACTGAATATGGAAGTAATAAATCTTTCGAAATTAGCAAAAAATACCCTTACAGATATACAAAAAATGGCCGATAAACATAGAATGGTTTTTATCGGTCCCAAAACACTTTACCTGCAAGCAGACAGGTTGAGAATTGGACAGGTTATCGCAAATCTTTTAACAAATGCCATTAAATATTCACCTAAACAAAGTACCATTACCCTTAAAATCAAAAAAAGGGGCAATACAGCAATTGTTAGCATAAAAGATCAAGGTGTTGGTATAAAATCAAATCACCAAAAGAAACTATTTGGAAAGTATTATCAAATTGAGAAAAAAAATAAGAGTGAGGGTTTGGGTCTAGGGCTATACATATCCAAGGAGATTATTGAAGCTCATGGGGGCAGCATATGGCTTAAAAGCGCTCCCAATAAAGGCTCTACCTTCTTTTTTTCTCTTCCTATAATTAAACAAAACGACGATGAAACCTAAATATCTCAAGATTAGTGATAGAAAGTTAAAACTGCCAGTTTTTTTTCCCGATGCCACTCGAGCTGTTCTGAGAACCCTTGACTCCAGAGATATCGAAAATACAAAAACTCCAGGAGTCCTAGTCAATACCTACCATTTATATAGAGAGCTTGGCAAAAAGGTTTTAAAAAATTTTAACGGAATAAAAAATTTTATGTCATGGAATGGAGGCTTAATTTCTGACTCAGGAGGTTTCCAGGTAATGACACTAGCCAAAAGAGGAAATCAGGGTAAAATAACCGACAAAGGAGTCACTTTTAGGCCTTCAGGAAGTAAAAAAATACTTTTAACTCCAGAAAAATCAATTGAATATCAAATGCTTATAAAACCTGATATGGCTATAGTCCTTGATGATTTTACCCCACCAAACTCTTCCAAAGAACAAGCCAGAGATACGGTTGAAAGAACTATTCTCTGGGCAAAAAGGTCAAAAATTGCCTTTGAAAAAGAGTGTGAAAGAAGAGATTTAAAAATTGGTCAAAGGCCATTGCTTCTTGCCGTAGTCCAAGGCGGAGAATACGAAGACTTAAGAATAGAATGCACTCAAAGATTGGTTGAGATTGGTTTTGATGGATTAGGGTTTGGAGGCTGGCCAATCAAAAAAGATGGAAATTTTGATTATAAAACTGCACAAATAATTTCTCAAAACTGTCCCGATGATTATTTTCTTTATGGATTGGGCATTGGAAAACCCGATGAAATAGTCGGCTGTGTAGATATGGGATATCATATTTTTGATTGTGTTCTGCCAACCAGAGATGCCAGACATAAAAGATTATATGTCTTTGATGCCGACAAGATAGAGAATATCAATGTCAGAAAGAAGGATTTTTATTACTGTTATAATCCCGACAAAGAAAGAAACTATAACGATAAGCGTCCCATCGGAGAATATTGCGACTGTCAATTGTGTAAAAACTACTCACGAGCATATTTGGCTCACTTATTTAGAATAAAAGATGTTACTGCACTCAGGCTTTCTACAATTCACAACTTACGATTTTACTCAATTCTAATGGAAAAATTACAAGAAAAAGATTAATTTTCTGATTTATATAATGGCGAAAATCATAAAATACATAATGAGTATTATAATTATTTCTATTTTTGCTATATCTCTTGTAATGAAGTAAAAAGCGCATATTTCTCTTGAATTTCATAACACAAAAGAGACTATTTCTAATACAGCAATCAACTAATAAATTTTTTTGTAGCGTTTTCCCCAGTTTTTAAATAAGTCGCCAAACTTCTCAGAATCCCTATTAATAGCTATTGGGTATCTGTTTTTATATTCTCTAAAAGGGCTTTCTTGCCTTGATACCACTGTTAAATCAAAATCACCATCACCAGTTCTATCACAAAGAGCAGAAAGCACTTTTTTATATCCTCTAAGATGAGGTTCGATCGGGCGATTATTCCAAAAATCCACTTTATTTGCTCTTTTTGACCTTAAGGAATCAAAATACCTGCCAAATCTTCCAAAATCAGAAAGTAAACTAGCATTTGTCGCTATAAAAACCAATCCCTCTTTGGAGAGAGCATCATATAAACGGCTAAACATCTTGCCTCTTGTCTCTTCAAGCATAAAATGAACTGTATAATCAAGAAAGACAATATCTAAGCTATTTGGAGCAAAAGGAAGATCTGCCAAATTTGCCTGAATAGCATCTTTGCCTCCTTCTTTTGCCTTAAAAACCGATAAAGAACTAATATCTAAAACGCATGATAATGAAGAATCGATTTGTCCTTCGGGAGAATTTTCTTCTCTCATTAATTCCACTAACGCTCGTGAAGCTCTATTGTTATCTTGATCCGGATAAAAACCCCCAAAAAGAATTTTTTGATCGGATTTCCAAGTTACTCCTGCTTCTTTATACAATCTTCCAAGAGCATAGGAACAAGCAGGCGACTGCTCGTCCAGCAAGCAAACTTGACCGGGTTTTTCATTGTTTAGCTGGTGATATCGTTCTCCAATGATTTCTTCTGCAACCATAGGTAGATTATATACTCACGTTTATCTATTTACTATTTTACCCTCAATCTCATCATAACATTCAGGAATCATGTCTATCGGATAATCAGGATAATTAACTAGGTCAGAGCAATAAATTGAGCCATTGCCGTCCCATACCAATTCCCAAACGCCACCAACTTTAGCTGCAAACCAAATCCCCACCTCAAGGACCCGGAGCAACAGAACCTGCCACTCCTTGAGCATAATTTCCCTCAACCTTGCTTACACTAACAATTAAATCATTGCCATCTGCGCCTCTTTTATCTACAATGGCTTGTTCAATCATCTGAGCAATACCTTCTTGACTCTCTAAAGATTGATCTTCTCCTAATTCTTCACATAACTCTTCCCATTCTCTAAGACAAATACCTTTTGGCTCACACCACGAATATCCTGCTCCAATTAAACAACCATGTTCATCTGTATCTCCTCCGACAATCTCTTCACCACATTCTTGGGTAGGAACAAGGTCGCTAGGATTTCCATGCTTAACCCACTGTCCGTTTTCACAAATCCAAGCGTCTTCATCGCCTCCTAAATAAAATCTAGCCGATAAAACGGCAGTTACCAAAAAAAGCAAAATTGCGAAAGCAACAAGGTATTTTTTGTTCATAAAATTAATATATTAAATTATTTAAGGAATTTCAAACTCTTACTTTAAACACAAAATTATATAAATAAAATATTAATTTATGTCCAATTTGTTGCAGATACAAATTGAACTGTCATATATCCAAATCTAGCAGAAATTTGGATGCTTTTTAGTCCAATTTGTTGCAGATACAAATTGAACTATCATATAACATTATGGAGCTAATGTTGTTTCTCGTTTAATTTATTGCAGAAATAAATTAAACTATCATATAACATTATGAAACTAATGTTGTTTCGGTTCACTTAATGAGTGAACTGTCATATAATAATATATGGATGTGAAAAAAATGGCTCCGATGATAGCGGCTTTTATTATCTTAATAGCCGCCATAGTTGTATTTTTTTTAAGTTACACTTCTCAGGATATTAATCCACCCCAATCTCCTTTAGTCACACCCACGTTCTTTCCAACCTCACCCACTCCCACGCCCACACCAAAAATCAACACTTTTCAAGGAGACTCTTTATCTTTTGACTACCCAAAATTATTAACTTTTGAAGGCAATGAACAGACAGGTATAATTTTAAGTCATAAGGTCCAATACCCCCATCAAGATCCATGTGATTTCTCCGAAGGAGTACAAGAACTTGAATATATTACAGATTTTAAAACCGAGATTAAGGTATTTTCCCAAACCCTAGAAGAAGTAATCATTAATTCTCAAAATAGCAGTTTTGTTCAAGATAATCTAATCCAAGGTGAACTTCAAATAAGTCCAGGGTTTATTGATGAGATCCAGAATGGAGACCTCTCGGGATATAGAGTTACTCAAGGAGTTGAAGGTTGTGGAAAATACGATTATTATTACTCCAAAAATGGACAAATATTACACTTTGTCCGATATTTTATACCAGAACTTAACCCAATCAATTCAAACTCCCAAGAATATCTTAGCATTGAAGGAATTATCCACCCAGAACAGGAGACGCAGATATTCGATCAAATCATTTCTTCAGTTGAACTAAATTCTCAATCAAGCTCTTTATAGACAAAAGCGGCAATAATGGTTGAGATAGGAACTGCCAACACAAGCCCTATACTGCCTACTAAAGTTTTTACAATTTCTTCGGCAATTATTTCGTAATTAATAGCTTGAGAAAAAGTCAAGGTGCTATTTGTAAAAAGCAAAAGCAAAGGCAAGGAAGCACCTGTATAAACCAAAACCAAAGTATTAATCATAGAGGCGATATGGTCTCTTCCAACTCTCATTGACTTCTTATAAAGCTCCCAAGAACTTATTTTTGTATTTGAAATACTAAGCTCTTGGGTAACTGACACCTGAGAAACCGTAACATCATCCAAAATACCTAAAGAGCTAATAATTATTCCAGCCAAAATTAAACCTTTAATATTGATACTATTCCCAGCTATACTGGCAATAAAACCCGCCTCTTCAGATGCAAAACCCGTTAAATTTACTCGCTCAATAAACTCATAAGCAAAAACAAAAACAATAAATAAGGAAATATAAGTTCCAATAACGGCAATTACCGATTTTTTATTAAATCCATGTGATAAAAAGAAAATTATCGGGACCAAAAATAAAGCGCTTAACATTGATATCAATACCGGATTATTTCCGGATGCAATTTGGGGAAGAATAAAAAAGAAGATAACTAGAAACGAAACTCCCATTCCCAAAAAAGAGGTTATGGCTCCGACTTTAACAACCAATAGAGTAATAAAGAAAAAAATCATAAACAATAAAAGCAAAGACGGACCCCTTACAAAATCGGAAATATAATAAAAACTCTCTCCATCTGGATTTACACCTTTTATGATTTCGACCCTATCACCAACTCTATATTCGGGAGTACCTATACTAAGAAAATCTTTAGTATCAATAAATATATTTTCTTCTTGAAATTCTTTACCTGTAATTTTTAGCTCTAATTTTTGAGAAATTTGTTTTTCCCCATCAAAATCAACTTCTTCCAGACTGATTATTTTTTCTACTTGGGCCTGATAAGTTGTTTCTTGACTTTCCTGAGCTTTTACATGTTCAACTGAAAAGCTTACGAAAAATAATATTGCCGTTAAAAATATAAATTTTGCTGTTTTCATGTCTGTTTTATTATATTCCAAAATTACTTAAAGTCTTCTAGGGTTATAATACATGCCGAGTAATAAAGACGTATTTACTTTTTAAGATAAAGACAAAATCATCAAACTTTCTATAATAACCAAATTACACAAAAACAATTAAAAAATTAATTGGTAACTTCAAAATCTATCCTTTCCAAAACTTGATGATTAAGCAATAGTCTATACTGATATTTTCCTGGCTTGATATCAAGCATGCCTGTATCATCTCCAAATTCCTTACAATTTATATTAACTGTAGAGCTTGAATTAAAAACAATATTTTCTCCCGTTTGACTCTTGTTTCCTGTCTCTTTATTTAAAATCTCAATTGAAACTCCGTACATATCTACCTTGGGCTTAATCCCATAACAAAATTTATCTTCATTAAGGTTAAATACTTGAGTTTTTTCTATTTCTGAATTTTCTAGTCCTAATCCCTTAGGTATTTTAGCTAAAAAAAACTCCGATAAATACTTGTCCGCTGATAAAATAAAGTTATCCTCGTCACCTTCTAAGACATAAACGCTTTGGGTTGTCTCAACATCATTAGAAATGGCAACAATTTCCTCAAAAAGTTTGTCGTGATAAAGAGTTGGAGTTTTTTCGTCGGATATTTTATAAATCGTATTTTCAAGTGACAAAATATGTCTAATAATACCCATCCTGACAGAACTACCTTCTTCAAACAAAACAACTGTGCCTTCTCTCAAGTCATTTTCGCTGAAACAACGATCCAGACTTAATGAAGAACCCGTTGCCAACAAGGGAGACATCGATTGACCACTAATTTGAACCGAATAACTGCATAAATATTTATCTGCGAACCCAAATTTTTCTGATAATGATTGGGGGAAACGTAGCGGGACAAACTTTATCCAGAAAGGGAAAGAGACTAAAGAAATAAAACACAAAATCAAAATCGTTCTTAATAATTTTTTAATAATTCCCATTTATAAAACTGTCTCTAATTAAACAATCTCTTTATAGTGTTAAACGCCTTTTCATATAAATTAAATATTAAATAATCCTTAAACTTAAGGAGCGAAAGTATTTTTTCTATAAATGGATTGCCATCTTCTCTGTCAACTGGTTGTTCTTCTATCGCCCCTAAAACCTTCTCTTCATCATAAAACACCATTTGATTTTCATCAGTATCTTTTCCTAAAACAGAGGTTGAAAAGAAATACTCTTTTTGTGTCTCCTCTTCTTCTGGAGAAATTTTTTCCGGCAATACGAGATAAGAAACTTCATCAAAATCTTTTAATACATTTGTTCCTTTGCCATCATTCGCCAAAACCATCGATGAGGGTAAAAATTTAACCTGCACTATTCCCGGACTCAAACCTTTGAAATAAACTGTACCAAAAATCCCGCTCTCACCATAATATCCAGGGCTTGGAAGTCCACCGGTCAAACGAACATAGCCAGCATCATTATTTATTTCTTTTTGAATAAAAATACTTGCAAATGAACCATCTGTGGAAACTTCATGTACACTGAGTCGATTAGGATCGAAGCTTATGTCTGCCTGAACTGTATTTATTGGAGTCTTTATGCCAGTAAGTCTAATTTCCATAGGAAACATTTCTTCTAGTCGATACTGCCCAACTGAAGGAATAACGAATGAAACGGTTTTTGGAGTTCTCGGATAACCAAGTGCGGACAAAGCTTTGCTTTCCAAATAGATTAAACCAATAGAAAAAATTGTTAAAATAAAAATCAATAATCCGTTTAATATCGCCGAGCTTAAATTTTCTGGGGATATAGAAATAGATTTATCGACAACTTTCTTACAAAATGGGCAATATTCTCCGTCTTTTCTACCTCGGCAAAGAAAACATATAGTCTGGTTTGGAGCAAAAAACCACCATATAGGATAAGCAAGGGAAAGAAATACGCCAAAAACTGCAAACAGATGAACTATAATATAAGATGAAATTATTATTAAGATTAATACTGCTGCCGTTTTTATTTTAAAATAACTAAATTCTTTATTCATTTTGACTGATATTAAAGAGAAAAACAGAAAAGTCCTATAAATTACAATTTCCATCCAAGTTTATATCGCACTATACCTTTTTTCCAAATCCTGTTAGGTCACTCGAAATATGTAATAAAATCGTAAAAATTATGTAACCTTTCAGATTATCACAACGTAGTTTTCCAGCAAGTGATTTTAACCTTCAATAGTTGACTCATCACTCCTATTTCCTAATTTTAATTTTTTTGAATTTCCTATAATAGGCAAAGTAATCGAAAAAACCGATCCTTTTCGTATTTTGCTTTCAACTTTAATAGCCCCTCCGTGTTCCTTAACGATTTCTTTCGCAATAGCCAGACCAAGTCCGTAACCATCTGCCTTTACCTTACTCCTTGACAAGTCTGCCCTATAAAAACGATCAAAGATATGGGGGAGATCTTTTTTAGCTATTCCTATTCCCTGATCTCTAATGATTATTAGCCCTTTTCCACTTTTCTTTGTAGAACTTATCAGAACAATACTATTTTTTTTGCTGTATTTTATGGCATTATCCAGAATAATTGTCACCAAATTGACCAAGCTATCTTTGTTACCTAACATATTAAACGAGTTGATATCTTTTCGAATTTTAATGCCCGCCAAATCTGCTTTTGGCTTTACTCTTTTTACCGACTCATAAACAACTTCTTCCAATTCTACTTTTGTAAATTCCCTGCTTCCGTTTAGCTTCTTATATTGGGCCAGCTGAAGCAAAGACTCTGTTAATGTTTGTAATTTGTTTGTTTCTCCCAAACTCTCTTTGATCAAAATTTTTGACTTTGATAAAGTCGGTTTAGGATTTCTTAAATACACCTCAAATGCACTCTTCAATGAAGTAATGGGCGTTTTTAATTCATGAGAAGCATCTGAAATGAAACGATTTTGCTCATCCAGCATTTCCTGGATAGGTTTGAGGGTGCGTCCTGCGAGAATATATCCTAGCCCGCCGGACACAATAAAAATTCCTGTATTAACAAATATAAGAGATATTACTATTCTATCTTTCGCCTCTTCCAAAACCTCTGGATCGGAGATAAAAAAAGCCATTGATCCCATTCCCTTGTTGGCTTCTAATCTTTGCCCCAATCTGGTCCGAAAAGCGAACTCAACCCTTTGAATTTCCATTAGCTGAATTCTATAAATCACTGCGCTTAAAGATAGGCTCACTACCATTATTATAAGAAGATACCAAAGAGTTAATTTGATTCGGGCATTTTTAAACATAATTTATTCCAATTTATAACCAAAACCCCTGATTGTGTGTAAAAGAGGCTTTTGGTCAGAAAATGGTCTGTCGATTTTGTTTCTTAAAGTTTTAATATATACCTCCACAGTATTCGGCAAAACATCCGACTCGTAATTCCAAATATGACTAATAATTTGCTCCTTCTTTAAGACTCTTCCGGAATTTCTCATTAAATATTCAAGCAAAGAAAATTCTTTACTGGTTAGTTTAATATCTTTGCCATCTCGCTTAACCTTGAAATTGTCTAAATTTATGGTTAAATTTTTGATTTTCAGAACATCACCTAACACCTTCTTAGGCCTCCGTGAAAGAGCGCGAAGCCTGGCCAATAGTTCTTCAAAAGAAAAAGGTTTTGTTAAGTAATCGTCGACCCCAGAATCGAAACCCTTAATTTTATCCTGTATTTGTCCTTTAGCAGTCAACATTAATATGGGAATGTGGATATGTTCTTGACGAAGTTTTCTGCAAATTTCCAAACCATCCATTTTTGGCAGCATCAAATCTAAGACTATCACATCGTAGTCTTCAGTGGATGCCAGGTCATATCCCGCCTCTCCATCATAAGCAACAT
>DIVO01000018.1 GCA_002428285.1 Patescibacteria group bacterium UBA6130
GTCTGGACCGTGTCTCAGTTCCAGTGTGGCCGATCACCCTCTCAGGCCGGCTACCCGTCATTGCCTTGGTAGGCCTTTACCCTACCAACAAGCTGATGGGACGCAGGCTCCTTTCAAAGCGGGCCGTTAAGCCCTTTACCCCGAAGGGACTATCCAGGATTACCCCAGATTTCTCTGGGCTATCCTTGACTCTGAAGTAGATTCCTACGCGTTACTCACCCGTCTGCCGCTGGGTCGACGAATCGACCCCGCTCGACTTGCATGCCTAAAGCACACCGCCAGCGTTCACCCTGAGCCACGATCAAACTCTCAGTAAAAACCCCGACATATCGGGGTCTAATTTGAGAAGTAAAAAAATGGCTTCTCCCGTTAAAAACAAACTGACAATTAATCAAACCTGTATTTATTACAGATTAGACTTATATTCTTAAGCTTACTAGTTTTCAAAGAGCAATAAACCAACCCGAAGAAGAATAAATAGAAACAAACCTTCGGTGATGAGATAATAATACATTATCGATCAGGTTTGGTCAAGCATGAGATCTCTGTTTTAATGAGATTATTCCAAAATTTATCCTTAATTAAATGAGTAGTGGTTATAAATATTTGGCTGTCGGTTTTTAAGTCTAAAATTACCTTTTGGTGCTCTTCATCTAGCTCAGAAAAAACATCATCAAGTAAAAGTATTGGGGATTGATTTGTTTTCAATTTTACGTAAGCTATCTCGGCAAGTTTAAAGGCTAAAATCCCAAGTCTTTGCTGGCCTCTTGAAGCAAAGTAGGCAAGATCATTGTCTTTTTCAGGAAATTCGCTGCTTTGAAAGCGGAAATCATCTTTTTGCGGTCCATGGCTGGTTGACCCCCGACGCAGATCAAGACTGTAGCTATTTTCAAGAAGAGTTGAAGAAATTGGAACAGGGAGATATTTTATTGAAATATTAGAAACATACTCAATGGGGTGATGGAGAAGGAAGTTGTTGAAAAAGTAGATAACCTCTCTTCGCTTGTCGGTAATTAGCTGACCGTTTTTTACCAACGATTGATCCCAAAAGAATAGCTCTCTTTTGTTGGCCATTCCTTCTCGGATCAGGTCGAGCAACTGATTTCTTTGCTTGAGAGCTTTATTATAATTTCTTAAGCTTTGACGGTATTGCCAATCAACATTAACAAGCAGCAGATCTAAGAATTGTCTTCTCTTGGAGGGAGAGCCGGTGATCATCCTAATATCTTCAGGTCTAAAAACGACAGACTGGAGTTGTTGTAAAAACTTTTTTCTGGTCTCGCCTTTTTTGTTAATAAGAAATGATTTTTGGATTTGACCTTCTCCCTGAAGTAAAGTAATACCTAGCTGGGCGTTTTCGTTGTTACTTATTTGACAGCTGATCTGGCTTTGATTGGAATCCCAATTAATCGCTTGGCTGGTTTTTTCTGCTCTGAAGCTTTTGGAAGAAGAGAGGAAGTAGAGGGCTTCCAAAACGTTTGTTTTTCCTGAGGCATTTGGACCAAGGATTACGTTGACTCCGGGTGTAAAATCAAAACTGTAGTTTTTCCATGAGCGAAAATTTTTCAGGGTTAAATTCTTAATATACATATATATAGTATATTACATAGCAATTTCCGCATATTCTCCGATTTATTTCCGCAACGCTTGGGGGATACTTAAGGGAATAGAGTAGGGGTTATTAAAGCTAAAGATCAAAAATCTCTTCACCGGCAAAGAGAATAACATTATTTATATCTGTTTGATCGGTAAAAATCATTATTAGTCTATCTATCCCTAGGGCTACGCCGCTGCAGTCAGGTAAACCTTTTCTTAGAGCTTCAAGAAAATCCTTATCCGCAAGATATGGGGTTTTATTAAGTTTTTGCCGCAATTTTTGTTCTTTGATAAATTCTTTTTCTTGTAGCTCTGGGTCTGTCAGTTCATCATAGGCATCTGCGAGTTCAATGCCAAACAAATATACCTCAAATCTCTTTTTAAATTTTGGATTTTGGGGATTTGCTTTTGCCAGGGGGGCAAACTGCTGGGGAAAGTCAAATATGATTGTTGGTTGTTCGATGCCCAAATTGGGCTCTACGGTCTGGAGAAATAAAAGGTTATATATATCTTCCCAGATATCCTCGTCTTTAACGGTAATTCTATTTTTTTTGGCTGCAATTTTTAATGCATCCAGAGAGAACAGGTCTTTTTGTTTAACTTGGGCATATTTTTCAAAAGCTTGAGCTATAGTGATTTGTAAAAATGGTTTGCCGATATCTAATTGCTTGCCTTGATATGACAGTAGTGGCTTATTGTTGTTTAAAAAGCGAATCAACTGCTGACAATCTTTCATGGTTTCTTTATAGTCACTGCCGGTCCTATACCATTCCAGAAGAGTGAATTCAGGATTATGGAAATGACCACCGATATCGGTATTTCTAAAGCTTTTAGTAATTTCATATATATTTCCTGACGATGCAGCCAAGAGCTTTTTGTGCCACATTTCTGGTGAAGTGGCAAGATAAGCCTTTGTCTCTTTGCCCATCTTATTTTTTAACTTTGTCTCAAAGATTTCCAGGTAAGATTCAGGAATTAAGTATGGGGCAAGAAGTGGAGTTTGCACTTCCAGGAAACCCTGATTGTCAAAGAAAGTCCTGGTTTTATTAATCAGCCTTGTCCTTGTTTTAAAAATTTTCCAGAGATTTGGATTGGTGTTTAAGTCTTGCCACTTGGTCATTTTTATTATTTATTCTTGACAGTTGGAGCAGAAAAAACTACTTCTTCCTCCCACTTTTTCTTTTTTTAAGGTTTGATGGCATTTAGGGCAGTTCTTTTTTTGATAAACCCTGGCAACATTTTGGTAAGAGCCGGAAGTTTTATCTGGCTTTATATAATTTCTGGACGAGGTGCCCTCATATTTAACGGCGGTTTTAAGAATGGTTTTTATAGACTCAACTAACCGTTTTATTTCTTTTTTGGTTAAATCTTTACCGAGCTTATGAGGAAGAATTCTGGCCAGAAAGAGAGCTTCATTGGCATAGATATTTCCAATACCTGAAACAATTTTTTGATCGAGCAAAAACGCCTTTATCGGTCTAGATGTTTTTATCATCTTTTTTAAGAGGTAGTCCGAGCTGAACCTTGAGCTTAGGGCGTCCGGCCCTAAAAGCTCTTTTTCGCTTTTCAAAATACGTCTATTTATTATTTTTATCCATCCGAATTTACGAATATCTTTGAAAGCCAATATCCCCTTATTTAAAACAAAGATTATTCTAGTGTGTTCATCTTTTTCGGGGGTGTTTTGGAAGATCAGCTGTCCTGTCATTTTTAGATGAATCAATAAAGTTGGCTGATTATCAAGATAAAAAACTATTTGTTTACCAAGCCTTTCCACTTTAGTGATTTTTTTCCCGATAATCTTAGAGGGAGAGCCGATAAACTGTTTCGGATTTACTAGCTCTACCTTTTTTATAATTTTTCCTTTCAGTTGAGAATTCAACATTAGAGATATGGTTTGGGCTTCAGGAAGCTCAGGCATAACCTAAGTATATCATCCGGACTTGTGACAAAAAATCGGCTTGTGAGTATAATGTAAAAAATGAAAGACAAAATTAAGAAGCTTTCTGAACAAATTAAAAAAGCCAAGAGGGTGGCTATTTTTCTTCACCGCAATCCCGATGAGGACAGCATAGGCAATGCTTTGGCAATACAGCTTTGGTTAGAAAAAGAAGGGAAGAGAGTTCAGGTTTTTAGTTTTGAAAAGACAGATGGACAGTTTAACAAACTTAAAGCTTTTAGTAAGATTGCAGTCACATCCCCTCAAAAATTTAATAAACTTCAGGCAAAAAAGTTTTCCCACCTTATCTATCCCGATGTGGCCTCTTTGAGCATGATTAATGATGAATTCATCTATCCCTCAACCAGCTGCAATATTCGTCTGGATCACCATCCGGGAGAATCGTGGGCAGATTTAGAAATTGTCGATACAACGGCTAGCTCCACTGCGGAAGTTGTGGTGGAGATTTTTAACGAGCTGAAGATTGAGTGGGATAAAAACATCGCTTCTTTGCTGATGTTGGCTTTAATTGGAGATACGCTTAATTTTCAAACTCCTTCAACCACAGAGAGAACATTTAAAACAGCCGGATTTTTACTATCTCAGGGGGCAGATTTGGTTTGGGCAAACAGAATATATTATTCCAAATTGTCTTCAAATGAACTCAAGAGCTACGCTACTCTATTAAAAAATATGGAGGTGGATGAAAAGAGAGAGCTTGTTTGGTTTGGCCTTGATAAAAGCTATATGATTAAAGATAAACCTGGGTATAGGGGTAGATTGATAGATTTTTTAACAAACAACGTGCGAATGCTAAGCCGTCCGGAGAGGTATGTGGTAGTTAGTTATTTTGAACCCGGTGGTTATCGGGTAAATTTCCGTTCTTCAAAAAAAGAGGTTGATGTTAGGAAGTGGGCTTTGGAATTTGGGGGAGGCGGTCATGTTAATGCTTCGGGAGCCATGGTTAAGGCGGATAATATTAAACAAGCCATGAAAATGGTTTTAGATGCGTTTGATAGAATATACGGCTAGCCTGGAGGTATGTCTTTTGTGGTAAGAATTTGTGTATAATTGGTTTAATGGCAGACGTAAAAGCGGACAGTCCTTCTATTGATAACAATGCGTTAAAACATCTTGAGAAGATGGGTTTGTCGCAAGATCAGGCGCAAGATGCCTTTTTGGATTTAGTTGAGGGTGCCAAAGTATCAGCTCAATTCAATACTGGAAAATCAATTGACGACCAAGAGGCCCAAAG
>DIVO01000073.1 GCA_002428285.1 Patescibacteria group bacterium UBA6130
GCAGGCGGGTCAAATGCATGTTCGTATAATTAAGAACGGTGGGGACAAATATTACAATATTTCCTGTTTCAAAATCTCTTGACCATCTCTTTCAGCCAGGAAATCGACTTTAACGTTGTCTCCTGTAACTTTTGCCCCAGCCACGCTGGAAGATTATTGGCTTAAGCTAGCGAGGTATTTAGAGAACAAATAACACCCCTTTGTTATATTTCAATTTCCTTCATTTCTAAATTTGCCCAATCAATATATCTTCCAAGATCAAGAAATATTAACTGGTCATATTTTTCTCTTGCAGCAATAATCCCCAACAAATGTCTAAAGAATATTGCGTGCCCAACAACTGCAACGCTATTGTATTTATCTTTCTGTTTTTTTAGAAATTTTAAGAACTTCTCTGCTCTTGCTTTTATTTCGTTGAAGCTCTCACTATCATCATATTTCCAATCAGGATCTTTACGATATTCCAAAAGCCCCCAATCCCAAAACTTCCGCCCTTCCTCTCTACTTTTTCCATCCAGAGACTTGGGTCTGACATGCTCAAAAATATAGTCAACAACTTCATAATTTCCTTCTCCAAAAATAAGTTCTGCAGTTGCCGTGGCTCTTATCAAAGGAGAAGAGAATACCTTATCTACTTTAAGATCAGAATAAAGTCCTTCTTCAATGGTCGATTCGTCTATCTTTGCGTCAGGATTCTGAGATTTTCCTTCCCCTGATTCAAGTGTTTTTGCGTGACGAATTAAATGTAGTTTCATACAACAATATTGATTTTATAACAATTTTGGACGATCTCCAATGGTGTTGTCATATAATACTACTATGAAAACTAATTTCAAAGATTTTTGGAGTGTATATAAGCTTTTTGATAAAGCCCTCTATCTTGATGATAAAAGGACAAATAAAGAGATCTCGTTTATCCAGTCTCTTATACCACTAAATACGCACAAAAGGGTACTAGATCTTGGCTGTGGAGATGGAAGAATCGCGATCAGGCTTGGTGAGACAGGATATACAGTAACTGGCGTAGATATTGACAAAGAATACATAAAACAAGCTAAAAAGATTTCGCTACAAAGAGGTCTAAGCAATGTCAGTTTTTACCTTTACTCGAGCTGAAGAAAATTATTGAAGAAGATTACGGAATTAAATTGACCATGGCTGAGGTAATGGAAGTAGCAACCACTTTAGTGAGTTTTGCTGAAACAGCGATGAAGATTGAAGCTAAACCCAACAGTACCTAGCTCAACTTGAGTTTAAAAAGATAATTTAAATGTCAAAATAAAATAAACCACCAACAGACAATCTCTACCTCCAAATATGGAGAAATCATATGATGATGAGACCAGGTTGAAGATAATTTATAAGCAATAATACGCTTTCTGTGCCTCTATTTTGGTATAATGGGTTAGTTTCAGTCCCCATAGTTAAACGGGATAGAACAGGGCGCTTTTAAGGGCCTGCCCGCAGTGCTTAGCACAGCTGATGCAGGCGGGTCAAATGCATGTTCGTGTTTGATGATGGTGGGGACACAATGTCTTGTAATAATGATATCAACTGCGGTATAATATATTTATCACGATGAGAGGACTACCAAAGGGCAACCTTGTTTCCCGCGGGAATGCCTCTCTTTTTTTAATTAATATCCAATAAGTCAAGACTGGAGTTAGATAAGCTTGGTATCGTTTCCCTTTATGGATGAGGCTTCTGGCTTTTTTTAATCGATACTTTTAGTTTATCCCTGACAGACTCGAGAGTGAATATGTGTTTGGCGAATTTTCTTAGAAGAGAGGAATATCTTTTATTGGGAGCTATGACTTTTAATAGCTTGTTTTGCTTTTCTAAGTATTCTATTAGGCAGTAAAAATCTCCATCTCCAGTTACAATTATTGCCTTTTCGTAATTCTTAAATTCAAGCATTGAGTGAAGTACGAGTTCTGCATCTACATTACCCTTATATGTAGTTTTGCTACCTTTCTTGATCTCTAAGACGTTTTTAAAAATTAGTATGTATCCGCACTCTTGTAGGTATCTGTAAAGTGCGGCATTTCCTTCCACATATCCGATAAACAAAAAGGATTTTGAAACGTTATATTTATTCTTAAGATAAAGGCGAAATTTTCCGAAATCTAACTTCCAGCCTGCGTCTTGAGTTCCCAGGTTGAGATTTTGGCTATCGATAAAAACGTAAATTCTGTCACTCTTTCTTTTCTTTTTGTTCATCGTCTTATTATATGACAGTTTAAGAATATCTCGCAATAAAATCGAAAATATACTTTAGATTGAAGAAAATGGGACAAGAAATAGCATTTTTTATTAATAGGCTGGTTTAACTCGGACAAGTTCCAGATTGAGGTATTCGTTAAGACTAGAACCAGCAACCTTCCAATGTCCTGTCCGCAGCGAGCAAATCCAAGCTCATAGTGTGCATTATGAATGGTGGGACATACAATAATTCTGGTATACTCAGGTTGGTTCTCATAGTTCAACGGGATAGAACAGGGCGCTTTTAAGGGCCTGCCCGCAGTGCTTAGCACAGCTGATGCAGGCGGGTCAAATCCAGGTTCGAGTAATTAAGAACGGTGGGGACACGAAGTGAAAGAGCTTGTTATCTGTTCTGCCCCTTTTGAACTTAGGTTATAATTAGAAAAAGTTAATGAGTCTCCATAGTTCAACGGGATAGAACAGACCCCTCCTAAGGGTCAAATCCAGGTTCGAGTCCTGGTGGGGACACCAAATCCAGTTTCGGTCAATTAAGAATGACGGAGACGAAAATATTATAATATTTCCTGTTTCAAGATCTCTTGACCATCTTTTTCAACCAGGAAATCGACTTTAACGTTGTCTCCTGTTACTTTCACCCCAGCCACTCCATCAATTAAGAGAAGTCTAAGTCCAAAAAGAAATGGATTGTTTACCCACCCGCCTTTTCCCTGCTGCTCTCTTAACTGTTGACTTATTGATTCAAAAGCAGCATAAGATGTAATCAGCTTCATGGTTTGAAGATTAACGATTCTTTCGGTTTCTCCATCTGAGTTTTTAACCTCCTTAATTCCATTGAGTGGAGAAAGATCTTTGAATACTTTATCTTGTATTTCTCGCCAGATGGAATATCTATATGTGTCTTGTCCGTTTTGTTGTTTGTATCCGGCTATTTCAAAGCCAACTGCGAAAGCTAAATCTAAATTTTTTTCGAGAGTTAAATTTTGATTTGATGTGGATTGATTGTATTTTAAGGCAAAGAGGGAAGACGTTTCTTTCCATGCCTCGACACAACCCTGTGCTTTTTCTAAAGAATTCAAAAATCCTTCTTCGGGAATGGGTACAAGAAGTGAAATGGCAGCCTCCTTAAGCGCTTCTTTGTTATGTTGTATTCTTTCAATTCCCATAATATTAGGCAGGGTGACAGAATTCTACATCAAAGTAGATTTTTCTGCCACCTATCTTTTTTTGAAATTGGTGTTATTTCAAGTTTTTTTTGATACTATATTAATAATGGGAAACAGATTACTTCAATTTGCAGTGCTTTCGTCAACCTTTCTGGTTTTAAATTTAGTGATTTTCCTTACTCCTTCGGGAAGAGAATTGATTCAGGATACTTTTTCCCGACAAGATAGAATCAACCCTCAAACAATCTGTGAGGAATACAATCCAGAGCAAGTGAGTGGTGTTTTTAACAACAAAACATGTGATGCTCCTAATTTTATCGCCGAAGCTAAAGTCCAAGAACAGGTATTGGGCAACAGAAGTAGTGAGAAGAGAATCGAAATCGATCTTGCCCAGCAGAGACTTTACGCCTACGAGGGTGATAAATTGGTTCATAACTTTGTGGTTTCTACGGGCAAGTGGAACAGAACCCCAACTGGTGAATTCAGAATTTGGATTAAATTAAGGGCAACCAAAATGTCTGGTGGGTCAAAGGCGCTTGGCACCTACTATTATCTTCCCAATGTGCCTTACACTATGTATTTTTACAATGCTAATTATCCTATGTGGATGGGTTATGGAATTCATGGGACCTACTGGCACAACAATTTTGGACATCCTATGTCTCATGGTTGTATAAATATGAAAACTCCCGAAGCCGAGATTTTATACTATTGGGCGCAACCTGAGTTAAGAGGAAGGGTAAGCAGTATAAGGGCTGGAGCTGATAATCCCGGTACCAGAGTTTTGATTTACGGTCAAGCTCCTGCGTATTAAGAAAACGGATCAATACAATTAAAATATTCATTTAATTGGGATGTGTCTTTCTTTTAAATTCATCCTCTTAACAAGTTTAAGGGATTTTTTAAAAAGTTGAATACAAAGAAAGCTTTGTTTCTTTGAGTTGTTAAGGCTATAATAACCTATGAAAAAAATTACCTTTTATTTACTTGGTTTATTTATTTTTATTCCTCTAATTTTGGTAGCTAGTTTGGATGTTTTAGGATATTTTGATGTAACTTTGCCTAAATTTATTAATACTTCTATTCTATATATATTTTTGAGAATCTTTTTGCTTTTACTCATTCCCGTTCGTTTTCTAGTCTATCTTTTTGTGGACTTCTTTTTTAAGCTTGATATAGTAGGGCCCACCAGGGGGCTAATTTATGCAGGGTTGTCTTTTATGTATATTTGCATACTTCTTGGTCTTTACCGAAAAGTTGTTAAAAACTATCTTAACAAATGAATGTATTAGCAATTTTTGCAAGTGTTGGAGCGGTGAGCTTGGTTTCGTTGTTGGGAATCGTTTCTCTTCAGATTAAAAAAGAGTTTCTGCAAAAAGTGACTTTTGTGTTAGTGAGTTTTGCCGTGGGAGCCTTGCTTGGAGATGCCTTTATTCACTTGATTCCTGAAGCCTTTGAAGAATTAGGCGCAGGGTCTGGTGTTTCTTTATTGGTTTTGGCGGGGATTTTGCTGTTTTTTCTTCTGGAAAAGGTCATTCGCTGGCATCATTGCCACGATTTTGATTGCCACGATCACAAAAAGCCAGTGGCATATATGAATTTATTTGGCGATGGAGTGCATAACTTATTAGATGGCATGATAATCGCCTCAAGTTATGCTTTGGGATTTGAAATAGGGTTGGCAACTACTGTGGCTGTTTTGCTTCATGAGATACCTCAGGAGATGGGAGACTTTGGCGTGTTAATCCATGGTGGCTTTTCTATTGCCAAGGCATTATTTTTTAACTTGATATCGGCTTTGGCTGCTTTTTTAGGAGCTATTTTAGTGATTATCATTGGTCAGCAGTTACGCGAATTCCATCTATATCTTTTGCCTATTGCTGCAGGAGGATTTTTATATATAGCCTCATCAGATTTAATTCCTGAACTTCATAAACAAAAATCAACCTGGATGCAAGTAATTTTTATCTTGCTGGGGATTGCAACTATGTATCTTTTAACTTTTGTAGGATAAAACTTTATCGGTATGAGAGAAGGCTAAGGTTAGCATGTTAAGTCAAGTGAATAGATGCCAACTTCTGTATCATATTCTGACAAAACTATATCTAATTGTATTTAAGTATATAGAAGTATTGCTAATAATCCCTATTTATCGGATAAATCCTTATTATTACTGCTCGTTAGCACTCTGACATCTCGAGTGCTAATGTGTCTGTCTCGATTGCTGTGATAATGATATTAGGTAAAGTATGTTAGAGAAGGGAATAGTTATACTTGAAAATGATTATCTCTCTTTATTTCTGTCGTGCTCGTCTCTGAATGCCCAGACTAATTCATTTGCTGATTCCATTTCTGCTTCCTGTGCCCATTTGTCTAAGGGAGAGTGGGATCCATCGTCTTTTATCTGAGTACATCGACCGTTGTGACGGATGAGTTCAACTTCTCGAGGAGGTCTGCGGTTTCTATTTCTGCCATTTGATCTTGATGTGAATCGCGCATAAGAAATTCCTGTTATATTTTCTAGACTGCATTCTTCTGTTTCTCTATCGTATTCTTCTTTCAGTTGGGAAAAATAGCTATCGATTTCTTTTTGTGAGGGGGATTGATTGTTTTTATCGTTAATTTTATCTGGTATTGACCTTAATCTTTCCAACATAAATTAAATTATAACAGCTTACTATTTTTCTAGAGCACTTAAGGTTTGGGTATTTTCCAGACAAGTTTAGTTCTTGCTTGAAATGAATACTATACTTGACGAAGCCTTAAGATAAGTATTAGCATAAACTCATGAAGAACGCTTTAAGGATTGGTCTTAGTTTTGGTTTGACCTCCGGTATTATCACTACCTTGGGAATGATGGTGGGGCTTAATGCCGGTACTCATTCACGAGTGGCAGTAATTGGGGGAATTTTGACTATCGCTATTGCCGATTCGTTATCTGATGCGCTGGGTATGCATCTGTCTGAGGAGTCCGAAGATAAACATCCTTCGGGTGTAGAGGTATGGATAGCAACAATATCAACTCTTGTGTCAAAGATTCTGTTTACGTCTTTTTTTATCATCCCTGTTTTGACTTTGGATTTGAATACAGCCATTATGGTCAGCATTGCTTTGGGAATGTTTTTGCTAGGAGTATTAAGTTATGCGATTGCCAGATCACAAAAAACTAATCCATTAATTGCTATAGCCGAACATCTTTTTATCGCTTTGATCGTAATTGTCTTAACTTCATATGTAGGCAACTGGGTAGCTGTAAACTTCTGATACAATATCGTTAGCTGTGGAAAATAACAACAAGGCATTGATAACCATTCTATTGTTGGGCTTTTTATTCCGTTTGGCTTTTATTCTTTCTCCTAATGAGCTTTTAATTACCATCGTTCCTGATGATGCTTTTTATTATTTTCAAACAGGAAAACATATTCTTCAATCGGGATTTTCCTCTTTTGATGGAATAAATTACACCAATGGTTATCATCCTTTATGGATGTTGTTGATCTTGCCTTTCCAGTTAATATCTAATCCCTGGTTATCCTTGAGATTAATTCTTTTGCTAGCCAATATATTTTCATTAATCTCAGGTTGGTTGTTTTATAAAATATCAAAGAAGATTTTTAACAACAGCTCAACTGCTATGTTTAGCTTGATCTTGTTTTTCTTGAATCCAATTGTAATTGCTCAAGATTTAAATGGTTTGGAAACAAGCTTGAGCAGTTTGATTTTTATGATTTGTCTATATTTTGTTCTTCAAACCTTCAAAAATAAATATAGCCTGTTTAATTATGGTGTTATTCTTGGATTACTGTTTTTGTCCAGAACTGACAATATTTTTTATATTCTTGGCTTTTTAGCAATTTTGACCTGGCAGTATAAGTTTGCCTCTGTCTATTCGTTCCTTTCTTTTGGATTAGTTTCAAGTATTTGGATTATTTTAAACATGGAGCATGGATTTGTTCAAAGCAGCGGTATGGCCGTGCCTTTGGTTTTGAAAGATGAGTTTTTATCACAAGGTAAAAATCAGTTTTTGCTCTTTAGAAGGAGTGTTAAGCTTTTTATCGACTTTTTCTTATTTAGGATGTATCAATTTATTGGAATCAATAGAATGGTTTTTTGGTTTTTAGGGATACTTTCTCTATTTAAGATCATGAGCAAAAAGATTTATTTAAATAAACAGTGGCAGAAGATATTTATCTTAATATTATTTTCTTTGGGATTAATTGTTGCTCATGTTTCTTACCGCTGGTATCCCAGGCATTGGTATTTCTGTCAGTTTATAGCCTTAATTTGTTTAGTTTTCGGTTGGAGTTTTAAGCGAGTAAAAAAAGGAAATTATCGAATTTTTACATTGGTGTTTGTAGTAATATTTAATTTAACATTAGCTATTAAATTTCTTATAAACGGTGTTTATCCAGCCCAGCTCGAAATACTTAGAAGCACTGAGTGGATTAGGGAAAATATCCAAGAAGAGAGGGTGGGGGTCTTTAATTCTGGAATAATTTCTTACTTTTCAGGAAGAACAATAGTAAATTTGGATGGAGCAATTAACACCAATGCTTATCATGCCTTGAAGAAAAAGGACTTGACTGGTTACATAAAAGAACAAGAGCTGGATTATATTATCGATTATCAGCCGGTAATGGGCGAAATGTATCGTTTGTATTTAACTGGTCTTGATTATCAGTTAGTAGAAATTATTGATATTTCAGAGATTGATTGGCATAACTCAAAAATTGAAGTATGGAGATTGTGATATAACATTCTCCCTACATCGGAATGTAGGGAGCTGTTGTTTACAATTAACATTCTCCCTACATCATCGGAGTGTTTGGTTTTCTTGAATAGTTATATAATTATGTTATCATTTGATATAATAAGTTATTATTAATTAAAGATCTAAATATGAAAATCATTGGCAAAATTTCTAATTTTTTTAGAAAGTTAATTTCAAATAGGAATTGGAACACTCAGAATAAAAATTCACAGGCTGGGCAAGTTACCCCTCTAATAGTTGGCATCGGTCTAATCGCTTTAATAGCCTTAGTGGTAGTGGGTGGATTATATCTATCAAGAAGAAGTAAGGGAAATGGACAAACAGCTGGTGTCACTCCTACGATTACTCCGGTTATTACCAAAATGATCACTCCCGGAGAATCTTGGCAAAATGGGCAGGTTGATAAAGATGGACAGATGAGCCTGAGCATTTATTTTGGAAATACTAAACTTAATCCAAACTCTCAAAATTGCGAGAAAGTCTATCCTGTTGCCAGAAAAGTTCCTGAAACTGTTGCTGTAGCCAGGGCAGCCCTGAACGAACTGTTTAAGGGTCCATCTGCGGCAGAAAAGAACCAGGGATACACCTCCTTTTTTTCAGATAAAACAAAAAACATTCTTTTGGAAGTAAAAATTGAGAATAAAACCGCTTATGTCAACTTAAGAGATATTCGTAATATTATCCCTAATGCCAGTTCTAGTTGTGGCAGTTCTCAGTTGATGGCAGAGATTGAAAATACCCTAAAGCAATTTTCAACTATCGATAAAGTGATTATTGCTATCAATGGCAGCACTAAAACCTTTTATGAATGGATAGGGATTGGATGCAATGAAAGCAATGGGAACTGCGACTCCAAGCCTTTTGGCCAAGCAGGAGATAGTCTTCCTTCCACCGGAGATGATATTGGCTTTTGCGAGGATGTTTGCGGTGACGGTGTTTGTCAGGAGATTGTTTGTTTATCTGAAGGTTGTCCTTGTCCTGAAACAGTCGACACTTGTCCCGCAGACTGTGACTAACTTGGGATAAAAGGCTCTATTTTTTAAAAGCCCAGACTGGAAAAAGATTGATAAAAGCAGTATTATGGCTTTATGAAATGGAGTAAGAAAAAAGAGGAGATCAAGATAGAAAGCCTTGCTGTTTATCTGGCTTATAAGGACAGCAAGCTTCCTTGGTATTCAAAAATTCTAGCCATATTTTTGATTGTATATGTTTTTTCTCCCATTGATTTGGTTCCCGACTTTATTCCGATTTTTGGCTATGTAGATGATTTGATTATTCTTCCATTAGGGATTGGTTTGGTCAATGGCACTATTCCCGATAAAATTCTGGATAAATACCGCCTTCAGGCAAAACAGCAGATTAAAAACCGCAAACAGCTGGAAGTATGGGGAGGGTCAATTGTTATTTTAGCAATTTTTTTTATTTTAGCTTTAGTGATGGTTGGCAAAGTAATTGGTCTTTCAATTTCGCGGTAAACAAGTTTGTGCTTATGCATTAATCAAGCTTAATAATCTAATATGAACCTTTCTTCAACCTCGCAAAAATTCCAAGACCAGTTAAATAAATTATGTCCTAACCTTAAAGTGGTTGAGTATTCTCAGGGTGCAAGGACAGCTGAAGATGCAGCCAAAGCAATAGGCTGTGAAGTTGGCCAGATTGCCAAGTCTTTGGTTTTTAAAGGCACAAATACCGGCAGGCCCTATTTATTTATTGTCAGCGGACCAAATAGGCTCAATGAACAAAAAATGACAGATATAGTTGGAGAAGAGATTGAAAAAGCCGATGCAGATTTTGTTAAAGAGAAAACAGGCTTTTCTATTGGTGGTATTCCTCCTTTTGCTCATTTGCAAAAGCTTGACACATATCTGGATAAAGACTTGTTAAAATACGATTTTGTTTGGGCGGCAGCAGGTACTCCTCAGGCTGTTTTCAAGATCAAACCAGCGGATTTGATGCTTTATACAAAAGCAGATCTAATAAAAACAGATTAGTTTTTGAGGGGCTTGGGATTAAACCATAGAGGAGGATTTAAGACTTTGTTTCCGGTAATTCTTCCCATTGCAGTTGAGGCAAAATCGATAGAGGCATATAAGGCTTCTCGGGCTAAATTTTTGGGGGCATTCCTATTTTCCTCATCAACGAGCAGAGCTTGTCTTTTAGCCATTTTTTCCTGATGAAGTCGGAATAACTCGCTTAATGACTTGTCTGCTAAATGAGCCGCAAGGGCATAGGTAAACCTTTGACCATCTCTGTATCCTGTTGCAGGAGCTTGTTCGATAACAGGTTTTAATTCATCGACGACTTTAGTTTGGATTTTTGTCTGGAAACCTTCGTTTTTTTCTCCAAGAGAATACATAAGACTGTTAAATCTGGACTCTAGATTTAAACCAGGTCTTGCTTCTCTTTCACCAGTTGGACGTGGAAATATGATCTGTTCCGCACTCATGCGCATATAATACCATATTTATATACTATAGGGAAGATGTGAGCTAACAAGGAGATGGAACGGGGGAAGGAGAGAAAAACGAGATTACTGCAGGAAGTCAGACTTCCTCTCCTCCCCCCCAAACGAGCAGTCACCTTGAGCCCGCTGGGCGTTTATCGTCGCGCTTGTGCGACGAGAGAGTGGAGCCCACCCACGGCGACATGCTGGCTCGGACTGCTTGTACAAAATAATATTAATACTTACCGTATTTTATGTCAAGCAAGTGTATTTAGGAAGTATTTTTTGGTAAAATACAACATATGTTCCCGTAGCTCAACTGGACAGAGCGCCTGTCTTCGGAACAGGAGGTTACAGGTTCAACTCCTGTCGGGAACACAGCGTATTAATTTTGGAAGGGTCGGATAATGGTTATTCCACCGGTCTTGAAAACCGGGTCCTTTCGGGGACTTGCGGGTTCGAATCCCGCCCCTTCCGCCCGCCGTACCTGTCCGCTTTTGGCGGAGAAGCGACCCTTTAGGATATTGAAAAACTGCCAAAGAACCTGAAAAAATGCCGGTTCGAACTTTATTTTGGGCCAAACGCAGGCTTCCCTCATTTTTAATTGGACTGTCTAGATCCAAACACATAGTGAACATTTAAGTATTTATGAAGGGTTAGATAAACACCCATACTAATACTTGCATACTTAGGAATCTATGAAAAGTCAAAACAATAACGAAACCATTGGGAATAAGATAAAACAGCTTAGAAATAAACAAGGATTAACGCAGGACGAATTGGCGAGAAAATCCGATCTTTCCTATACAACACCGATTAAAATTGAAAGCAATGTTATAATAAAATCGTCTATTCAAACAGTCGTAAAAATAGCTAAAGGTTTGGGTATTGATGTCGATGATTTAATTAAATAAAAATATGGCAAACAAAGACATAAAAATTGAAAAAATTATAAATACCAAAAGATGGAAAATGCTGGATAAGACAATAAATAACCAACAATCAGTTTTTAAATTGGGACACTTGAATCCCGAAGTTTTTATGGATTTTGAAAAGGGAGAGAGAAATAAAATTCTTAAAACAGAAGTAAGGGGCAATATAACAGAAACTACTTCTGCCTATGGAATTATTACAAAAAAAGGTAAAATGGCTGATTTTTATGATGCTATGACTATTGCTATTCAAACAGGACTAATAACCCAACTTACCATTAAAGATATTCAAGATATGAGGGACAAAACAAACACAGTTTTTCCTGAAGAATGTGACTTTATTACAGATATATCTATTGTAAATTACAATGAAGAGAAAATAGCCTCTCAAGCGCTAGAAAATCTTGCAATTCAATTTACTAAAGGTTTGGCGGGCACACCGATACCCGGTGCTCCAAATAATATGACTATAGAAGAAGCATTTACAAATCCTTTAATAGTAGCGGAAATGAAAAAACAAGGAAATAGCACAGAAAATATAAATAAAATATTAGAAATGATGAAAGAAGCTTCCGCTCAAATGATAAAAAGTGCCCAAACATCAAATATAAAATATGAAATAGGTAAATTTAAGCAATATCCCGCAATTTATTTTAGTCTTCCCATAAAACCGAAAATTAAGAAAGGGAAAAAGAAAAATAGGACAATTGAAATTAAAAATCCAGACGGAACAATAACTAAAATTCAAGCTTCAGGTGGTATTGATGATAGGGTTAAGTTCCCTCCCGATGCTTTTAAAAAGGAAGATCTTCCTATCGGCGGTAAAATACTTCAAGCAATTCAAATAAAAAATTTTTTGATTTCAGGTGGTCTTGTAACTTCTTTGCATTGCGCGCCAAGCGGTAAGCTATTTTGTCAATCATTAACACAATTTAATATTATTACAAAGGTTACTCACGACGGGGGGATGACTTTTATCGATCATTTAATTGTTCCTTTAAATAGTTGTTTAGAAAAAGAAGGATATATGAACAGAGAAGAAATTAAAGACATGATACTTAAGTCCATTTCTTTATTGGGATAGCAGATAACTTTTTTTGTGGTGCTATAATTATAGAAATAATTTATTAATTAAATTTATTACAATATGAGCAAAAAAAATATTATTATATTGGCAATTGTTCTTGTGATTATAGTCTTATTGGTAATAATTTATCAGAGCGATTTTTTATTCAAAAAAACTGCTGATTATGATTCAGAAAAAAATAATGATTTTCCAATAACTTCAACCGAAGAAAATTTTGATGAATCACCAAACACGGGAAAAATAAGTGATGAGGCATGTATTGAAATACTAGCTTACGCTTTTCGTATAGCAGAATCAGGTCTTGCAGATCCTAAGATATTAGAATATAGTGAAAAGATAGAAGAGTTAGAGAAAAAATATGGGGTAGACGGTGAATCTGATTATTTTAATGAATATTGTGACGATAGAGTTGGAGATGATGAGATTTATGAAAAAATTAAAGAAAAAATGAGAGAACTCGGTTCTGATATAGAATAGTGCCTTTAAATAATTTATTAATTTATGAATAATACTCAAAATAAAGGAAAATTTAGTTTAGATTCATTAAATCCCACTGGCATTTGTACACTAGTAACGATTATTGCAATAATAGGGGCTTTTATAGGATTGGCAACTAAAAGTTCTTTGTGGATTTTGTTTTTTTTACTACCGGCGGTTATCTATGAGGCTATTCGTACTCAAGAAGGAGCATCAACTAAATTTAGCTCGATTTTACTTTTAGTCATCTTGGTTTTGGAGATAATATTAATTATTTTCAACGTTAATTTTGATTTAGCTGGATTTTTTGGAGTAGAAGAGAAATATATAGCTGGCTATACATTACCATTAGGTGATGTTAAGATTTTTGGTCCCCTTTTATTAGCAACTTTATCAACAGTTTTAATTTTTAGAACTCGTGGTAAATATACCAAATGGCTTTCAATAATTATTGCTACTGGATCTTTGGTAACAATATATTTAATAAACCCTTATTTTTTTCAGGAAGCATTAAAATTGATTGTTAATGGTTTATTTGACCGATTTTCTTTTGGATATTAATTATTAATTTTTTTTAAATATATATGGAAAAACAAATAAACAAAGACAAAAATGAAGAGATTGAGATAGATAGTCAAAAATCATCAGAGGACTTGGTAAATATACAACCAGTAAAAAAGTCAAAGGATAATTTAGTGACTTTTATTATATTGGGAGTAGGGTTATTAATAATTTTAACCATTTTAGTATTGATAGGGTTAAAACTCCAAGATAGTAAAAATTCTTCAACTATAAAAGATATTCAAAACCAAGATAAAACTATAGTTAAGATTGAGGAAAAAGAATCTCCGACATCAAAACCCTTAACAAAAGAAGAAATGATTAAACAAGCTTTTTATTATCCTAATACTATAAGCGAACAGGCCGATGATGATTTTGATTTAGTTCTCTATACAAATGACTCAGTGACTACTGCTTATAAATATTATGAAGAGTTAGTTGATCTTAATAACTGGGAATTAGGTCCTAGCGGTATGGCCACTGATAAATCGGGAGGGTTTTTAAATATTGGCCAAGATGATTTCGGTGCAAATATTGAAATTAGAAAAGTCTCTAGTGAATATGGCTCAACAAAAATTGAGATTAGAATTGATCCTAAAGAAGAAATTGCGATTACCTCAACTTTTAACCGTCCTTCTGTTGAGCCTACTCCGCCAATGGATACAGAATTATCTCAAGCCCCAGATGAAGGAGGATTTATTTTACCTTTTTCCAATTCCAGATTTATTACCAGAGAAGATTTAACCGGATTAACCGAATGGCAATTGAAGATAGCAAGAAATGAAATTTACGCTCGCCATGGAAGGGAATTTGTTCACCAAGACCTATCTTGTTATTTTGATAAATTGCCCTGGTATAAAATTGATCCTGAATATAGTGAAAATAAGTTATCATCTTTGGAGACATCTAATGCTGTCTATATCTTAAATTACGAAAAGGAAATAAATAGTTCTCTAATAAACAAAGACACTGGGTGTAAATAATTCGGTAAATAAAAAAATAATAAATTTGCCACCAAAGAAAAACTTGAAATTGTCCTTTTCGCTTCCGCTTCAGGGCGAGGCGGGCGGAAGGGGGTCTGGGGAGAATTCCGCCCGCCGAGCCAATTTGTCGCAAAATCAGTTCGGATTTTTTCAAACATACACCGCAACGCAAGAACATTTTCGACAAGCGAATTACGTTCAACGTTGCTAGAGCGTTGAAATTTAATAAATAAATTTCTTACGCTGCCGTCTCCGACAATCTAAAAAGATTTTTTAAGAAAGCTCTTCAAGATATAATTCAAGAATGATATTGTGGTGATAAAATAGAACATTATGGACACATCAAGCTTAACTATTGAAACCGAAAATTTGCTTGTAAAAAGTATTACTCCTGAATACAGCCAAGTTATCTTTACTGAGTTTACCCCTCAAGTAACTGTTTATATGTATCCCAAACCCTTTGACAGCATAGAGGGAAGTATTGAGTTTATTAAAAAATCTATTAAAGAAAACAAGGCAGGGACAAATTTTCAATGTGTTGTGTTAAAAAAAGATACTGGTGAATTTTTGGGATGTGCTGGAGTGCACAACATTGGCTCAAAAACTCCGGAATTTGGCATATGGATTAAAAAATCTGCTCATGGTCATGGCTATGGCAGAGAAGCGGTTGTCGGGTTAAAAAAATGGGCAGATGAAAACCTAGACTATGACTACATTCTTTACCCGGCTGACCGGGAAAATATTGCCAGCAGAAAAATTCCCGAATTTCTTGGAGGCAAAATTGTCAAAGAGTATAGCGAAGTTAACAAAAGCGGAAAAAAATTAAATATAGTGGAGTACAGAATTTATCGTTAATACTATGAAAAAATTAATTTTCCTTCTATTTGTCTTTTTGTTTGCTTTTCCTTCTGTTACCCTGGCTAAAGATTACTCTATGCCAAAAGTTTTAATTGAGGTTCAGGTTAACAAGGATAGATCTATTACTTTTACTGAAAAAAGGACTTATGATTTCGAGGGATCTTTTTCGAGTGTTTTTTGGGAAATCCCTCTTGATGCTAGTCAGCAGATTACTAATGTTGAAATGGTAGAAATTGGTCCTAATGGAAGTGAAGTTGAATTTGAGCAGATCACTGCTCCAGATAGTTCAAGGCCCAAAGGTAAATTTGTGATAACAAAACAGGCAAATGAAACCAGAATCGAGGCCTATCATTCTTCAACTGATATTCAAAAAACTTTTAAGCTTAAGTATGAGGTGATCAACGCTGTTGATAAATATCAGGATTATGCCCAGTTTTACTGGAAGGTAATAGGCAATGAATGGGAAAAGGGAGTGGGAGAACTGGAAACTATCGTTGTTTTGCCCCAAGAAGTTGATAGGGAAAATATATTTGTCTGGGGGCATGGACCTTTGAATGGCCAAGCAGAGATAGTAAATGGGAGAGTGGCTCGATTTATTGCAAGAAATATTTCTCCAAAAACCTTTGTTGAGGCTAGAATGCTTTTCCCTTCGAGCATAATTGAAGGAGAAGCGATTGAGGAAGATATTTTGCCGGTTGCCAAAACAGAGGAAGAAGGTTTTCAAAGACAGACCACTATCAAGCGTGTAATTGCCAATGGCGTATTAATTTTACTTCCGCTTCTTTTTTTAGTTTGGGTAGTGGTTTGGATCTATCTTGCCTATAAGAAGGGCAGGGAATATAAATTTCCGGACATTCCTAAAATCTCTTTTAATCCGCCAAGCGGAAGATCGCCTGCCATTGTCAGCTTTCTCGTTAATCAGGGAAGAGGAATTGGCACCAACGCCTTTCTGGCTACATTATTAGATTTAGCTAGAAGGGGATATTTTAGAATTGATGCCCAAACAGCTTATACCAAGGGTATTTTTGGAGTGGGAAGCAGGAGGTATTACCGGTATTTTTTTAATCTGAAAAAGAAAAACTTTGCAAATGAAGATAATTTAGATCAGTTTGAAAAAGACGCCCTTAAGTTTGTTTTTGAAGGTGAAGAGAAAATCGAATTTGAAAAGTTGTCAAAGTGGATTAAAAAGAACCCCAATGAATCTTATAAGTTCTTTAAGGGTTGGGAAGAAAAAGTTAAAGACAAAGCTGATAAATTAGGCTTTATTGAGAAAGAAAGCAAAAAGTTAAAAATGATTTTTATTATCGGAAGTGTTTTGTTATCAGTATTTTGGTTCGTTGTGAGCATTACAATCGCTAGTATGAATATAAATGGTCTTAACAATGTGTTTTTTCTTCTTTCCCTGCTGCCAATATTTTTAGCTATACCCGGAGTTATTTTTATCATATTTATTTCTCATGTTCTAACCAGATGGAGCAAGGACTATTCGCGGGAGGCACAACTTTGGTTGTCTTTTAAACAATATTTAAAAGATTTTACTAAGATCAAAGAACAATATCCTCATGCCGTCATCACTTGGCAGGAAATCTTAATCTATGGAACCGCTTTGGGGATGGCTAAACAAGTTGCCAAGGGGTTGCCGGTAGTGTTTAAGAATCAGGGAGAAGCAATGGAGGCAAATTGGTATCATTTACAAGGTGCTTTGAGAACTGCTTCGGCATTCAATCTAAATAGCTTTACTGATTTTTCTTCCAGTTTTTCTAATTTGGCGGCTAGCTTTTCTTCTTCATCATATAGCAGCGGTTCTGGAGGAGGTTTTTCCGGTGGTGGAGGTGGTGGAGGAGGCGGAGGCGGTGGAGGAGCAAGTTAATAATCTTGGGGATATTGTTTATCTTTTGGGGGCATGCTAACTCCTGGTGTTGAGCTTAGGTGTTTTTCAATCCTATTAATTGTTTTTTGTGGATCGCACCTGTAAATAACCCCCATTAAATTATTGAATTGCTCGGGCAGTATATCATCATCATGTTCGTTATTTTTAAAAACAACCTGTTCAACAATTTCATTGAATTGAGTTCGTGCTTCATTAATATACTCCTCTTTTTGCTCTTGACTGAGTTCTTCCATTTGGGAATATTTTTCTTTAGCAAGCTCAAATTGCTGGCGGGTTTCGTTGTCAATGATAGGTTCTTTTTGGAGAAGTTTGCAGAGAGTTTTACCAAAAGCAAAGTCATGTTTTAATTGTTCAGTGTCAATCTTTTTTTCGGCAATGTCAATTTCAGCTATGTTATCATCCATTTTTTTACTCTAAATCTATAGGATAGTCTGCTAATAATTTTTTAACATTATCTGCGATTATAGTCAACTGATCTTGATCGGAGTCAAGCGATTTGAGCATTATGTCAGCAATAATTTTCATTTCCTGTTCCCTCATGCCTCTAACGGTTAAGGCTGGTGTTCCTAATCTTATCCCAGAGGGTTTAAAGGGTGGGTTAGGATCATTGGGAATGGTGTTAGCGTTAACCACAATTCCAGCCTTTTCTAATTTTTCTGCTGCCCGTTTGCCGTCGATATTGAAGTTTCTCAGGTCAACGACTATTAAGTGATTGTCTGTTCCATCGGTAACTAAATTAAAACCATTATTAATTAGCTCTTTAGCAAGAGCAGAAGCATTTTTTACCACTTGTTGGGCATATGCCTTGAAATCGTCTGATTGTGCTTTCTGCAGAGCTATAGCGATGCCAGCAATGGTATGTAGATGTGGACCTCCCTGAAGTCCGGGGAAAACAGCCTTATCAATTTTATCTCCCAACTGAGGATCTTTCTTCATGCCTTTTTCTGTAACCATGATTAGCGCTCCTCTTGGACCTCTCAGGGTTTTGTGGGTTGTGGTGGTAACAATATCAGCATAAGGGACCGGGGAAGGGTGAGAGCCACCTGCAACTAGTCCGGCGATATGGGAAATATCAGCCATCAGATAAGCTCCAACCTCATCAGCAATTTTGGCAAACTCTTTCCAGTTAATAATCCTTGGGAAAGCAGTTGTACCGGCGACGATAATTTTGGGTTTTTCCTTTTTAGCAATTTTCAAAATTTCTTTAAAGTCAAAATAACCGGTATTTTTACTTTCTAAACTTAGTTGATAATGAACAGTATTGAAGTATCTGCCGGAAAAAGTTATTTTTGGATGCCCGTGAGTTAAGTGACCGCCATGACTTAAAGTTAAACCTAAAATAGTGTCTTTGGGTTCAAGAAGAGCAAAATAGACGGCTGAGTTGGCGGGGGAGCCAGAGTAAGGCTGAACATTTGCATGAGGGGTTTTAAAAAGTATTTTTGCCTGTTTTCTGGCTTCAGATTCGATCTGATCAACAAATTCCATGCCTTGATAGTATCTTTTGCCTGGATAACCTTCGGCGTATTTATGCATCAAAATTGATCCAACAGCTTTTCTTACTTCAGGATAGGTATAGTTTTCTGAAGGGATCATCATCAGGGTGTCACGTTGTCTTTGCTTTTCTTTTTCGATTAACGAGGATACATCCATATCAACCATTTTAGCACTAACACTCTTCTTAAAAAAGGTCTTCCCAAATAGAAAATTTTTTCCTATAATGTTAAGGAATGAAGATCATTAAAGGCAATCCTAAATTTCATATTCTTACCCCAAAGTCAGAGTTAATAAACCAACTTATTAGGATAGAAAAGGCAGGTAGAACCTGTTATCAGTCTGAAAAAAGCCCAGTAAACAAAGAAACTGCTAAAAAATTTGTCAATATGCTTATTAAAAGAGGACATGAAAGTGTGATCGAACATAGTAGTTTGACGGTTAAGTTTCTTAATTGTTCAAGGGGCATGACGCATGAGATGGTTAGACACAGGCTTGCCAGTTTTTCGCAGGAGTCAACAAGGTATGTTGATTATGCTAAAAGGGGAGAAGAAATAGATTTAAATAAATTTCAGCTAAACTGTATTGCTCCACCGCACAGGAATGAAAAAGAAAAGGTTGTGCTGGAAAACGGAGAGAAGTTGTCTTTAAGGGATATGTTTGCCAATATTGAAATGTATTATCGGGGATTACGCAAAGCAGGTTGGTTGCCGGAAGACGCTAGGCAAGTGCTTCCTATTGGGATAAAATCCGAAATTGTGGTTACGGCTAATTTTAGGGAGTGGAGGCATATCTTCGAACTGCGTACCAGCCAGTTTGCCCATTGGGAGATAAGAGTGGCCATGATTACTTTACTCAAAGAGTTGAAGAAAATTCTTCCGGGTATCTTTGACGATTTTCAAAAAGTAGGAGTGGACAAAAACGGGATTGAGTATTATGAGAAAAAGTGATTTTAGGGGATAATCGGTTCGAATTTAATAAGCCCAAATCCTTCTTGGTTATTCTCAACAGCTTCTGAAAAATTATGGTCACTTCCGAATATTAAATATACGAATTCACTATCACCTTCTTCTGCTCTCTCTCTTTTGGTAATTAATTCGATTGCCACTCTTTCCCTGTCTGAGAAAGCCTCCTTGATGTATTCTGAGTCACTGATTTTATTGGTTTCTCTGTCTATTACAGCGTTAATCGCCTCACGGTTTTCTTCGGCAGTTTCGGCTGGGGCTATTTTTAGCTTGCCTTCGATAAACATTTGGACTGCTGCGTTAACAGAGTAGTAATTTGCATAGTCATCTATTAAATAAACGCTATCTTTGAATTGTCCACGATCTCCTTCCGGACCAGAATATTCATTTAATAGTCTTTCTCTGTTTAGGTAGAGAGAATAATTTAATGCGGGTACAAGATCGACATTTTCTTTTACCGTTGGTCCATTACGGGCTTTATCATATTGAATCAATAGCTC
>DIVO01000061.1 GCA_002428285.1 Patescibacteria group bacterium UBA6130
CAGGAGCTGTGAGCTTTTTTGTAGCCGAAAGCTGTTTTTGATAAAACTTCTTGAGAGTTTTGTGAACAGCGTCGCCCATTATTAAAGCGGGACTATCCTGCGCTGGAATGCGTAAGTTATAGCGATAGTGGTATTGAAGTGGACAGGTTTCAAAAGTGTCAATTCTAGAAAAGGAAATTGTGCTTACGGGTTGGTTAATTGTTTTTGCCGTAGGCTGTTCAATTTTTTCCCAGTCCAGGAAGGATAGCTGGTTTTTAGCGGTATTGATTTTGTTTAAAGCTTTTTGAACCTCTTTTTCTCCCATGGTTTCATAGACAAATCCGGAAAGCTTTTTTGCCATTTTTGCATCGCCATAAAACTTCGCTCCAGTTAGGAATAGATAATCCTTAGCTCTGGTCATGCCTACATAAAACAATCTTCTTTCTTCCTGTAAATGAGGATCTCCTAGTGGGAGTATTTCTTTTATTAGTGTTTGGGATATAGGTATTTGTTCACTTCTTCTGTTGGTCGGGAACCGTTGGTTTACAAGATTAACCATAAAAACAATGGGGAATTCTAAGCCCTTTGATGAATGCACAGTTAAAATATTTACAGCATTGTTCAAGGTCCAATCAGTTTCTGAAGCGAGTGGGCTTTCACCCATCTCCATTTTCAGTTGAATCCAGGCGTTTAATTGACCTACTCCTGCTTCGGAGTTATTGTTTTCAAAGCTTTTTAGCCTATCGAAAAATTTAGAAATATTCAAAGCAGCTTTTTCTTCTTTTTCAGTTTTAGGACTAAGATATTTTTTTAGTAGCTTGCTATCTTGCAAGAAGTAATAAAGAATCTGACCTCCTGTCTGATCTGGAATAAGATCAATATGCTTATTGACCATCTTTAAAAATTTAGAAATTTTCTTTTCAGTTTTTTGACTTATTCGGGGGAGTTTATATTCGTCAGCTTTTTTGTTAATCTCCTCAAGTGCCTCAAATATAGAAAGGTTATTTCTTATGGCGAAGTTTTTTATAAATACAAGATCCCTTAAGGAAAAGCCCAGGTGAGACATGGATAGCACTCTAAACAAAGCCACATTGTCAACTAAGTTGTCGAGAACTTTTAAGTAAGCTATTAAGTCTTTGATTTCCGGTTGATTGAAAAGATGTCCAGGGCCCAAAAATTGATAGGGAATTCCAGCTCGTCCAAGAGCTCTGGTAAAGGGTTCTGCGTGATTATTGGCTCTAACCAGAATGGCAAAATCGCTGTAGTCATATTTCTTGTTTTTGTGTAACTGTTCAATTTTTTGGACAACTTGACCGGCTTCATCTTCAACCCTTTCACTGAATACTATGCCAATGGGATTAGAATTTTTTTCTCTCATGCTGATAAGATTTTTATTAATACCCATCTTTGCCTCCAAAGTATCCGGATCATTATTTTTGATTAAAAGATAGGCGTGATCTAAAATCGCCTGTTGAGAGCGGTAGTTTTGGTCGAGTAAAATCATTTTTGCCGATGGGTAGTCGTCTATAAAGGTTAAGATGTTAGATATAGCTGCCCCCCTGAATTTGTATATAGATTGACTATCGTCACCTGTGATTGTTAATGAAGTATTTTTAGCGGGAGGAGAAAGAAGCTTAATCAATTCATATTGAGCGATATTAGTGTCTTGAAACTCATCAACAAGTATATGTTTAAATTTATCTCTATAATTTTTTAAAATATTTGGTCTCTTCCTAAAAAGTTCAAGAGTGTTGCTTATTAAGTCGGCAAAGTCCATAAAGCTATTTTTTTCTTTGATTTTTTGATACTCGATATATGCTTGAGCGAGTTCAAATATTTGTTTAGAGTCAAATTTTTCATCCTTAGTATCAGAACTTTTTGAAATCTTTTGAGCGAAAGCAAGATATTGTTTTGGGGCAATGTCTTCATCTTGCAAGCGAGAAAAATGACCTACTAAGCCATCTAAAAATTTTTCAGGATTGCCTCGCGGACGAAAATAATTCAGTTTAAGATTATAGATGTTTTGTTTAAGAAGTAAAACTGATTCAGCCTCAGTGAGCAGCTTAAAATCAGGATTTAAACCGATTTGTGACGCTTCATTTCTTAGAATGCGTTCGCAAAAAGAATGAAAAGTTGATATCCAAGTTTGGGCATAACCCAAAGGCAGAGCCACATCAATCCTTTCTTCCATCTCTTGGGCTGCTTTTTGTGTGAATGTCAGAGCTAAAATTTCTGATGGTTCTAAACCTTTTTCGATTAGTCTTTTTATTCTTTCCGTAATTACGGTTGTTTTACCTGTTCCAGCTCCAGCTATTATCAAAAGAGGAGAGCCGTGATGTTCGACCGCAAGCTTTTGGTTTTTGTTAAGATTAATGTTATTCACTGCTATCGTCTGGTTTTGGGTAACTTTTTGGTTTAAGTTCAGGCACTTGAGATGAATCGGGTAGTTGATTTGCAGTGTTTATTTTTTGTCCTAAACTGCTAAAAGATTGAAAGACATCGTTCATCTTGCTACCTGCATTGCCTAAGTGCTTATTTAAAATTGTCAGGTTTTCTTCTGTTTTTTCGTAGTCTCTTTCAATAATTCTTAAAAGCTGGAAAATTTTTCTGCTTTGGGTCTCAATTTTTTTGCCTTCAAAGGAAAGGAGAATCATTTGCAGGTGAGCATAAAGAAGGCTTGGAGAAACAATGTATATTCTGTTTGAACGAGCATAGTCTAAAAGTTCTGAAGTGTTGACGACTTCGTAATAAACATTTTCCGAAGGCAGATACATTAAGGCGAAATCCATGGTGCCTTCATCGGGGAGAATATATTTACTGGAGATTGCTCTAATATGTTTTCTGACATCATTAATAAATTCTTTTTTAAATTTAGATCTTTCTTTTTCGTCGGAACAGTCAATGAATTTTCTAAAGTTTTCCATGGGAAATTTAGAGTCTATAGGCAAAATTCCCGCATCTGTTTTTAAAGCTGCATCTACTCTTTCGCCTGATTTAAACTGGTATTGGAGGTGAAAACTATTCTTAGGAAACATTTGAGAAATCAAATCTTTCAGAACTTCTTCTCCAATGTTCCCCCTAATCTTAGGACTTTTCAGAAATTCCTGCAGATCTTTCATAGATCTGCCTATTTCACTCATTTGTCCAACCTCTTTAGCTACTTCAGATATATAGCTAGCCGCATTATCAAGCCTCTTGTTAATGGAATCATTGGATTTTTGCAGGACGGTCTGAATATTTTGATTTGTTTGCAGTAAAACGTTATTTATATCTTGATTTGAACGATGAAGTTGATCTTGTTGAGTTTTTAACCACTCAACTATGTTTTCATCTGTTTTGTTCTTTTCCATTAAAGCGGTCATTCTTTTTTCGAAAAGAAAAAGCATAACAACAAGGACAATCAGAACAAGTACAAAGAATGCATAGATCATGTCATAATAATTATACATGAAGCGAGGTTATCAGAAGAAAAATGAAGCCATTTTTATAAGCGCAGATAAGCTTTTCTTAATTATCGGGATTAATATATTGGCACTAGTATTAATGATTATTTTTACCTCACCTGTTGAAATTTGGGCGAGGGTGACCTTTTTTGTTTTATTTTTTTCCCTAATGTTTTTACTTTTTTTCTCGATCTTTAAGAAAACTTTATTATCTTTTCATTTAGCTCTATATGTGATAATAATTGCCCTCTTCCAAGTTTTTGGGTTATTAAACATCTTAACCTTATTGTTTTTTACGGGTTTTTTCCTACTATTAATAAAATTACTTTCAAAAGACTCTTGACAAGTTCTTAGCAGACATGCTAACCTATTGCTAATATATGTTTTTCCTAAAGGTTAAAAAATGGCAGATCTAACACCGCGTCAGATAAATATTTTAAAACATTTGGTAGAGGAGTTTATTGATAAAGCTCAACCTGTTGGCAGTGAGGTGATGGAAAAAAAGTTTAACTTAGGAATCTGTCCAGCCACCATTAGGAATGAAATGAGTAGATTGGCTCAGATGGGATACATAAAAAAACAGCATTCTTCTTCAGGACGTGTTCCAACTTCTATGGGTCTGAAATTTTATGTTAAACAACTAATGGAACCAGAAAAACTATCTGTTTCCGAGGAAATTGGAATTAAGGATAAATTATGGGAACACAGATCAAATTTTGATAGGATGCTTAGCCAAGCAACTAAGGAGTTGGCCAAAAGGACAAAATGCTGGAGTGTATCCGCAACTCAGCAAGGAGACTTTTTTTCTTCCGGAGTGGCCAATCTATTAGACGAACCTGAATTTTTTGATATCGATGTTACCAGAACCACCCTTTCTTTAATGGATCAGGTAGATTTTTGGAATAAAGTCATGGAGGACACTTTTCATGCTGTAGGTAATGAAGAGTTTCATATTTTAATCGGTTCAGAAATGGGAGCTGAATACTTAGAGTCTTGCGGACTTACTTACCAAGATTATGAAATTGGTCCACACAAGGGAATAATTGGTATTCTTGGTCCTGCCAGACAAAGTTATAGTGAAGTTGTCCCGCTAATTAATTATTTTGCCCGTATTATTACCGAAATAGGATCCTAAATAAAAATGAAAAAGAAAAGCGATAAAAAAGAAACAGAAAGCATACAAATTCTGAGCGAACAGATATCCTCTTTAAAGGATCAGCTTACCAGGGCGGTTGCTGATTATAGAAATTTAGAAGCAAGAATAGAGAAAGATGCTTTTTGTTTGCGAGAGAAGGTTTCATTAACCTTGATAGATAAACTCTTGCCAATATTAGATGATCTTGAACGAAGTCAAAAACATTCTAAAGATAAGGGAATTATCATGATAATAGATCAATTTAAAAAGGTTTTGGAAAGCGAAGGAGTTGAAGAGGTCGAATCAGACGGAAAAGATTTTAATCCCGAAACCATGGATTGTATGATGATGTGTAAGGGGAAGAAAAATGTAGTCGTCGAAACACTTTTAAAAGGTTATAAATTAGGGGATCTTATAATAAGACCCGCAAAAGTTAAAGTTGGAGAAGGTTAAATATTTAGTTATTATATAATTTAAGGAGTATTTATATGGCAAAAATAATTGGAATTGATTTAGGAACAACAAATTCAGTAATTGCAACGGTTGAGGGCGGTAAGCCCAAAGTAATCCCTACTGCAGAAGGCAGAAATTTAATTCCTTCAGTAGTAGAACCGGTAAAAGGATTAGTGGGAGATTTGGCAAAAAGACAGATGGTCTTAAACCCAAAAAACTCAATATATTCAGTTAAAAGACTTATGGGAAGAAGGTTTGATTCTCAAGAAACAGTCCAAGCGAAAAAGCATACGGGTTATGAAATTGTTGAGGGGAAAGATAATATGGCTGCTGTGAAAGTTGAGGATAAAGTTTATACTCCTCAAGAAATTTCAGCCAGAATTTTACAAAAGGCTAAGGCGGATGCGGAAAGTTTTTTGGGAGAGGAAATTAAAGATGTTGTAATTACCGTTCCTGCTTATTTTGATGATTCACAAAGGCAGGCTACTAAACAGGCAGGGGAGATTGCTGGACTTAATGTTAAAAGGATTATTAACGAGCCAACAGCTGCAGCTCTTGCTTATGGATTGGAGAAAAAGACTAATGAGAAAATTGCAGTTTACGATTTAGGCGGAGGAACTTTTGATATATCTATTTTAGAGATAGGTGATGGAGTATTCGAGGTAATGTCAACAAACGGGGATACTTTTTTGGGAGGAGACGACTTTGACCAAGAAATAATAAATTGGCTGGTTGAAGAATTTAAAAAAGAGCAAGGTATCGATCTTACCCAAGATCTTCAAGCAATGCAGAGAATTAAGGAGGCAGCTGAAAAGGCAAAAGTCGAGCTTTCAAGCACTCAAGAAACCCAAATCAGTCTTCCATTTATTACCCAGAAGGATAATCAGCCTTTACATTTAAATAAGACTTTGACTAGACCCCAGTTGGAGAAGATGACAGATGATTTAATTCAGAGAACAATGGGGCCGGTTAAAAAGGCACTAGAAGATGCCAAGCTTCAGCCTACTGATATAAATGAAGTAATTTTGGTTGGTGGACAGACCCGAATGCCTAAAATTCAGGAAACGGTAAAAAGCTATTTTGGTAAAGAGCCAAACAAAACCGTAAATCCCGATGAAGTTGTCGCCATTGGGGCAGCCATTCAAGGGGCTGTTTTGACTGGTGAGGTCAAAGATGTGTTGCTTTTGGATGTTACTCCTTTAACTTTGGGTTTAGAGACTTTGGGTGGAGTTATGACTCCATTAATTGAGAGAAATACTACTGTTCCGACAAAGAAATCTCAGGTATTTTCTACAGCTGGTGATAGTCAAACTCAGGTTGAAATCCATGTTTTGCAGGGAGAAAGACCTATGGCATCAGATAATAAATCGTTGGGAAGATTTGTATTAGATGGAATTCCTCCCGCTCCTAGGGGCACTCCTCAAATTGAGGTGACTTTTGACATTGATTCCAATGGGATTTTGAATGTGTCTGCAAAAGATAAGGCTACTGGCAAAGAGCAAAAAATTACAATCCAAAATGCCACGAATTTAAGTGAGGAAGAAGTAGAAAGAATGAAAAATGAGGCTGAAGCTCATGCTAAAGAGGATCAAGAGAAAAAGACTCTCCTCGAGGCTAAGAATAAGCTTGATAATACAATTTTTACAGCTGAAAAAACACTTAAAGATCTGGCAGATAAGCTTAGTGAGGGAGATAAAAAAGAGATTGAAAACGCCTTGAAAAAAAGTAAGGAAGTATTGGAAAAAGAAGATTCAAATAAAGATGCTTACGACAAGACTAGCCAAACACTTGCGGAGATTCTCCAAAAAATTGGTGCAAAAATGTATGAACAAACTTCTCCCGCCGGTCAGGAACAGCAGGGTCAACAGCCTGATGATAGTGATAAGCCAAACGGAAAATCTGGGCAAAAAGATGGTAAAAAAGAAGAACCTGAGGAGGGGGAGATTGTAGACTAAGACTTTTTGTTTACCTTATATAATGGATAAGACCGATTATTACTCCATATTAGGCGTTTCCAAGGACGCTTCCGGAGCAGATATTAAAAAAGCATACAGAAAGCTCGCTCTTGAATGGCATCCTGATAAGAATAAATCATCTGGGGCTGAAGAAAAGTTCAAGGAGATTAATGAAGCCTATGAGATTTTATCGGATCCAAAAAAGAAAGAGGCATATGACCAGTTCGGACATGCGGCTTTTGATCCGAGTGCCGGACCTTTTGGTGGGCAGGGTGGTAGAACTTATACCTCTAGGCAGGGTGCATTTACATATGCATATACAACCAGTAATGGAGGCAGTCCTTTTGGGGGATTTGACTTTGGTTTTGAAGGTTTTTCTGATCCCTTTGATATCTTTGAACAGTTTTTTGGAGGAGCAGCCAGAGCCAGGCAAAGAAACCTTAATACCTATAGGATTGACTTAACTTTGAAACAGGCCTATGAAGGCATTCAGAAGGAGGTTAATGTTGAGGGTAGGAAACAGAAAATAAAAATTCCTGCTGGAGTTACAGAGGGTCAAAGAATTAAGTTTCAGAACTTCTTTTTATTAATAAATATTTTGCCTGATGACAACTTTCAACTTGATGGTAGGGATATTTATGCCACTCAAAAAATTGCTTTTTCAACTTTAGTTTTGGGAGGTCAGGTTTCTATTAAAGGAGTTGATGATAGCAGTTTTACTTTAAAAATTAGAAAAGGGACTCCTTCAGGCACATTGGTTCGAGTCAAAGGAAAAGGCATGCCTCATCCTTATTCGAGACAACGAGGAGACTTTTATGTGAGACTTCAGGCAGAAGTTCCAATTAGACTATCAAGAGAGCAGAGACAGCTTGTTGAGCAGTTTAAGAAGATGGATTTATAAGGATAATCGGATTAAATGTCGTTATAACATTAATGACCTGGTAGTATTGTATAAGCATTCAGTTTTTTAATTTTCTCAACTGATTTATAGTGATGTGATTTGTTTGAGTAAGCAAAATCTGTTCTTGAGTAAGCATTTTTAAAATAAGTATCACCGGTAAAAAGCGTTTTTTCATTTTTTATATAAAGAGAAATTGAACCAGGAGTGTGACCGGGAGTTGGAATTACTTCAATCTTTATTTCATCAAGCGTTATCTGTTTTTCCTCGCTTAAATCTATTGTTGGAGTTGGTGGGAAAAAAATTATTTCATTTTTTAGCCAATATTTTACCCTCTTTATTACATCCTTTATTAAAAAGAGATCCTTGTAGTTTATGGCAAATGGGATATTAAATGCCTTTTGAAGCTCTCCAGCTGCCAGTATATGGTCAAAGTGACCATGGGTGGCTATTATCAGTTTAGGAGTTAATTTTTTTATTAGAATTTGTTCTGAGATGAAGTTTGCATCATCGGCTGGGTCAATGATGATGCAATTGTTTTTTTTTGAAATAAGTAGGTAGCAATTCGTTTGCAATTGCCCTAAACTAAAACTATCTATTTTCATAGCTAATTATACGCAGTCAAGTCAGTTTCTGATAGACTGACTTAATCACCGACAAGTCAGTTTCTGATAGACTGACTTAATCACCGACAAGTCAGTTTCTGATAGACTGACTTAATTGAAAACATCACAATTTAAGCACTTTTTTGTGGTCGCCTCTTTACGGAATTTAAAACATGGGTATATAATGAAATATTGTAAATTTATTTCAGGAGGAAACTATGGTTCAAGACATTACAGATACAGAATTTAAACAAAAAGTAATAGAAAACAAGGGAGTGGTTCTTGTTGATTTTTGGGCTCCTTGGTGTGGTCCATGTATGTTATTATCACCTGTAATTAAGGAAGTATCTGAAGAATTGAAAGATAAGGCAGCTTTCTACAAATTGAACGTTGACAACAATAAGACTACCGCTTCTGAATATAACGTGATGAGTATTCCAACTGTCATAATTTTTAAAGAAGGCAAACCGGTAGATCAGATTGTTGGCATTTCTCCAAAAGAAGTTTATGTAGAAAAATTAAACTCTCTTTAAAAAAACAAAAACACATTTTAGTAATAAAATAACTTTTTAACCTCATAGATTTTTTATAGAAGTACCCAATAAGTGCAAGTGACAGTGATATCTTTGGTATCAAGAGTTTGAAATATATAAGATTTTAACTTTATTATGCAAACTGTATTGACGTTGTAGTTTGAGTTTGTTACAATTTCATACGTAATCAGTTTAGAATATTTTGCTTGGGACGGAAAGTGCCGTCCTTTTTTTGCATTAAGTTTTTTGAAAAAAATATGATTGATATTAAAAAGTTACCAAGAACTGAATTTGCCTCGGCAGTTGCCCAGGTAGCCGGTCAGAGGAGGATTGACCCTAATGCTGTTATTGAGGCAGTTAGAAATGCATTGGTGGCAGCATATAAAAAAGATGCCAGAGAAAGAGGCGAGGAGATGGGTGAAGACGAAGAGTATGATGTAAGTTTGGATTCAGATTCAGGTGAAGCTAAGATTTTCAAAATTGATGGTGAAAAAAGGAATGATGTTACGCCCCCGGGCTTTGGTAGAATAGCTGCCCAAACTGCCAAACAGGTAATTGTCCAAAAAATCCGAGAAGCAGAAAAAGAATCGATTTTTCAAGAATATAGTTCTAAAGTCGGAACTCTTCTTTCCGGAACAATATTAAGGCTTGATCCCTTTAAAGCTGTAGTCGGCATTGGTAAAGCTGAGGCTATTTTGCCACGAGAAGAACAGGTTAGAGGAGAAAGATATGAGCCAACAAAAAAAATGACCTTTTTGTTTAAGGAGATTGCAGAAAGCGAGGATAAAAAAGAAATGATTTTATCCCGAAGAGATCCTCATATTGTTGAAGAATTATTTAAAAGAGAGGTTCCTGAAGTAGCCTTGGGGAATGTAGTAATAAAAAAGATTGCAAGGAGACCTGGCTCTAGGACAAAAATAGCGGTTGAATCAGTTCAGTCTGGAATCGATCCAGTTGGTTCTTGCGTTGGACAAAATGGTGTTCGTGTTCAAGCCGTAATGGAAGATTTAGAAAAAGAAAAGATTGATATTATTCCATATTCTGAGAACTTAAATCAGTTTGTTTTATCGGCTCTTTCTCCCGCAGAAGGGACAAAGGTTAAGGATGTTGATGAGGAAGAAAATACAATTTTGGTCACTGTTCCTGAAGACAAGCTGGCTTTAGCTATTGGCGCAAGAGGTGAAAACGTAAAACTGGCAAGTGAGCTTGTTGGTTATGAAATTAAGGTAATAGGGGAAGAAACTGGTAAAAAGGGCGAAATGGAAGAGGAAGAAAAAAAGGATATAGAGATTGAGGTCAAGGCAAAATCTTAAGAGTCGGAATGAACAATACTTGGAAAAAAAATAATGAACAAAGACAAAGATACCAGAAGTATTATTATGCGCCCACCGATTGTGACAGTTATGGGTCATATCGATCATGGAAAAACATCTCTTCTTGATAAAATTCGTCAAACACAAGTAGCTGGAAGTGAAGTGGGAGGTATAACTCAAAAAATTGGAGCTTATCAGGTAGAAATAGAAACAAAAGAAAAAAAGAAAGAAAAAATTACCTTTATTGACACTCCTGGCCATGCGGCTTTTGCTCAAATGAGAGCTAGGGGAGCTCAAATAACCGATATTGTTGTTTTGATTGTTGCTGCCGATGAAGGAGTTAAACCTCAAACTGAGGAATCTCTTTCTCATATTAAAAACTCAGGTATTCCTTATATAGTTGCAATTAATAAAATCGATCTTCCTAATGTTTCAGTTGACAATGTTAAGGGGCAATTAGCTCAGGCAGAAGCAGTTCCCGAGGATTATGGTGGAAATGTGCCTGTGGTTGGAGTTTCAGCCAAGACAGGAGAAGGCATTGAAGAATTACTAGAACTTATCCTGTTAATGGGACAAATCAACGAATACAAAGCAGATCCTAACGGTGAGCTGGAGGCTGTGGTTATCGAATCACGAGTTGATCCTAAAAGAGGGGCTTTGGCAACATTAATAGTGAAAAATGGAAAATTATCTGAAAAAGACATGGTTTATACGAGTAACCAAGAAGCAAAGATCAAGTCTTTATATAATGACTTGGGAAAACCGATTAAGTCGGCCTATCCCTCTGATCCCGTTGAGGTTTTGGGATTTAAGAAACCTCCTACAGCTGGGTCTTTAGTTAAAGGAAAGCCTTATACATCTAAAGTTGAGCCAAAAGAAGCTCAAATAGAAGAGGACCCTTTTAAGGATTTTATAGCATCAAGTGAAGAAGAGACAAAGTTGCCTATAATTGTTAAGGCAGATGTCAATGGTTCTTTAGAGGCAATTACATCTAACTTGCCTAAAGAAGCTCAGGTTATACATTCAGGTATAGGGGAAATTACCGACTCGGATGTTTTTTTGGCAAAATCCTCAAGAGCAAAGATATATGGTTTTAATAGTACTTTATCCTCAGAAGCCAGGCAGGCAGCAAAGGAAGCAGGGGTAGAAATAGAAACTTATAATATTATTTATGATTTATTCGATGATGTGGATAAATCTATTTTAAAAATCGCAGAGCCCAATATAGACCAAGAGATTTTGGGGAAAGCTGAGGTTATAAGAGAATTTCCATTTAATCAAAAGCGAGTAGCAGGATGTAAAATTACCGAGGGTCGGCTAAACAAGCGTGTAAAAGTTCATTTGATTAGGGATGGAAAAGATCTTGGAAGTGCAAGAATTACCTCCCTAAGAAGAGATAAACAAGATACTCAAGAAATTGCTGCGGGCAATGAATGTGGTCTTATAATTTCTCCACAGCTTGACTTCAAACCTGGAGATGTGTTAATATCCTATAAGTCCGAGTAATCATCTGTTCGGATTTTTGGTTTTATATTTATTAATCATAAAACTAAGAGATATTAAAAATAATTTTCTAAAGCCAAAAAATTGATTTTTGTCCCAAAAAATACACAATAATGAACAATAATCAAACCATAAATTTTCTTGAACAAGCGGCAAACCAAATTGCCACACGAGTTAATCAGGCAAACACTATAGATATTTTATTAGGTAGTAATGATTTTGATACTATTGCCGCGGGTCTGGGTTTTTCTGCTTCACTTATTGACGCCAAAAAAACAGTAAATATTTTTGCTCCTCAAGACTTTATGGCTCAAAATTATGAAGGAATATTAAACCTTGATCAGATAAAAAGCGATATAGGTCAAGAAAATATGATTATTCAGTTGAATTACCCTCTGGATAAGATAGAAAAAATATCTTCAAGTGAGAAGGATGATAGATTAAGATTGATTGTTAAGTTAAAAGATGGTGCTCAATCAATAAAAACAGATCAGGTTGAGGTAATAACTCAGAGAGAGAAAGCAAACCTTGGATTTGTATTTTCAAGCACTGATAATTTTAACTTGCCCGAGAACTTTATGGAGGGGACAGAGTGGGTTTCTTTTAAAAAGGACCAATTAAACGATTCTGCTTGGATAAGTTTGCCTGTTCATGGATTGACCATTAGTTATTCTGATCTGATAGCCAGAATTGTTTCTACAGTTGGTTTGCCAATGAATTCAATTGTTGGAACAAATCTTTATAGAGGTATATACCAAGCGACTAATGCTTTCAGGGATATTAGTGATTATAGAACCCTTGAGGTTGCAGCTTTGTGTTTTAGATCTCTCCAGCAAAACGGTATTGAGAAAAATCTTTCGGAAGAAGTTGAAGATCAGGAAGTTTTAACTCAACAGCATCCTGAGAATATTGAAAACAAAGAGATGGGAACAAGCATATCAGGTTTTCCAGCTCCTAGAATTTTTAAAGGGTCTACAACCCCAAAAATCTGAAGATTTATCTGTGGTCCTAAAAGATGTTAAATAAGATAGGATTTCACTTTTTTGGATTTTCTGATACAATCAGTTGTTGTA
>DIVO01000034.1 GCA_002428285.1 Patescibacteria group bacterium UBA6130
AATCTACGCTTTTAATAAAGACAAAGAATTTATTCAGGTTGGAAAATTCCTTGGAGAGTTACTTAAGGGATCAGATATAGTGTTAATTTCTAATGCCGGTACCCCTTTGATTTCTGATCCTGGCAGTCAATTGGTGAAGTATGCTCATAATAATGCTATAGAAGTTATTCCTATTCCAGGACCATCATCTCTTTGCGCTGCTCTATCCGTTTCGGGGGTAAAATTAGGTCCTTTTGTATTTATGGGATTTATTCCCAAAAAAGAAAGTGAAATAATTGCCTTGCTAGATTCCTCTCTTAAAATAAATAAAGCTGAAAAATCAATCAATTTTTTTGTTTCTTTTGTTTCTTCGCATAATTTAAACAGGTTATCTAAGGTTTTGACTGATTATTTCCCGACCGATAGCAATTTCTTTTTGGCTCAGGAAATGACCAAAATAAATGAAAATATTTCTTGGCTTTCTTCCAGTGAGCTTAAAAAGATTGTTGGTAAAAAGGCAAAGGGAGAGTATGTTTTTGGGTGGATAATTGGTAAAAAGTAATATTCTCTTTTGTGTGGATACTTGCCTTGAAAAAAAGGAAAAATTTAATTAAAATAAACTTATGAATCTTCCTGATAATATTAGCCGTAAAGAGTTTGAAAAACTAGCTAAATCTGCTCAAAACTCGCTTCAAAAACCAGGAGATAGTCAAAGTGAACTTCCTAAGACTAAATCAACAACAAAGCCCATCTTAATCGTGTTTAGACACACTCAAACTATTGATAATGCTCGTAGAATATTTTCCGGTAGAAGAGAAACACAATTAACCGGATTGGGAAAAAAACAAGCAAAAAAACTAGGAGAAGAATTAAAGAAAATTGATATTGATCTATTTATCACTTCCCCTCAGAAAAGATGTATGCAGACAGTCAAATTTGTCGCAAAACACTTTCCAGGTGTACCTGTTGAAAAAGAGCCAATGCTTGTTGAAAGAGATTATGGAGAACTTACGGGAACGAGTAAGGAAAAGTTGATGAAAGAGGATTTTGTCAAAGCTGTTTTATACAGAAGGAGCTACAACTTTCCCCCTCCAAAAGGAGAAAGCATGAAAGAGGTCAAAGAAGAAAGAGTTTTCCCTTTTTTAAATTCTCTTACTAAAAAGCTTAAAAAAGAGAAAATTAATGTGGCTGTATGCGCTACGGGAAATACAGTAAGATTTTTTCGGATGTATTTCGAGAAGTTGGGAATTAACGACACAATAACCGTTGAGATACCCTATGGAGATTACGCTTCATACAAAGTGAGCTGATTATTTGTCTAAAACTTTTTCTTCTGCTTCGGCTATAATTTCTCTGGTTTTATCGATAGCATCAGGGTTAACCGAAACACTTGTAACTCCCCATCTAACAAGATTTTCAACCAAATCAGGATAATTGGATGGCGCCTGTCCGCAAATTGAACTGGTTATCTCATATTTGTTACATGTTTTAATCACCCGTCTTAAAGACCATAAAACGGCTTTATCTCTTTCGTCAAAATCATGGGCTATTTGGCTGTTATCTCTGTCTAGTCCAAGAACGAGCATTGTCAAGTCATTTGAGCCAATCGATACACCATCAATTCCTGCTTCAATGAAGTCTTTAATTCTAATTACGTTAGTAGGAACTTCGACCATCATCCAGAGTTTAAAGCTTGGAGTTCTGCTTAGTCCTAGAGAAGCAAGGATTCTTTTTATTTCAATCAATTCTTTTGGAGTTCTGACAAAAGGTATCATCAGCCAAAGGTTCTTATAGCCCATTTTATTTCTAACCCTTTTAATTGCTTCTATCTCAAGAGCAAATATGTCCGGAGTATTAATGTATCTCATGGCGCCTCTAAAGCCGATTAAAGGATTCTCCTCATCTTTTTCATATTTTTCTCCTCCTTCAAGATTTCTGTATTCATTAGTTTTGAAATCCGTGGCTCTATAAACAACGGGTCTTGGGGAGAAGTTTTTGCAAAACTCTCCTATTCCCTTTGCTAGTTTGTCAATATATTCATTTTGTTTATTTTCTTTGATAATTTTTTGAGGATGTTTACCGATTCCGGCAATCATAAATTCTGCCCTCAAAAGTCCAATGCCATCAACCCTCTTTTTTGATAATTCTTTAGCCAATTGAGGCTCAGCTAGATTTAAATATAATTTTGTTGCAGTCTTAATTTTCCTAGCTTGTTTCTTTTTTAATTCGGTTTTAACCGCAATTTTTCCCTCAAATATCTCTCCTGTTTCTCCGTTAATAGAAATTAACTGACCATCCTTTAATTTTTTAAGAACCTCTTTGGCCCCAACAACACAAGGGATTGCCAACTCTCTGGAAACGATGGCAGCGTGAGAAGTTTGTCCTCCTTTTTCCGTAACAATTCCTGAGACTATTCTCATGGCAGGAACAAAATCTGGAGTAGTCATTTCAGTAACAAGAATTTCACCCTTTTTGACTTTTGAGATTTCTTTAGCAGAGCGAATTATTCTGACTTTTCCGGTAGCTATTCCTGGAGAGGCGCTGTCTCCCTGTAGAAGAATATTTTTCCCTTCTGAACTTTCTGATTTTCCGCCCACTTTAGATTTTAAAGTAGTTATTGGTCTGGTTTGAACGATAAAAAGTTTATTATTTTCTAAAGCCCATTCAATATCCTGAGGAAAAAAGTAATGTTCATGAAGTTTTTGACCAAGTTTTGCCAGCTCGGAGATTTGTAATGGATTTAATTTTGCTTTTGTAAGTCTATTTTTGGGAACCCGTTGAAAAATATTTTTACCTTTATGCCTAATAAGCTGAATTTTTTGCTCCTCAATTTCTATTTTGGAAATAATATATTGGTCTTTTTCTATTTCGTAGTGATCAGGTGTGACTTGACCTTGGACGATTGTTTCTCCCAGACCCCAAACAGCTTCGATTACTATTGTTTTTTTGTCATTGGTTACGGGATTGACGGTAAACATTACACCAGAGACATCTGACTGAATCATTTTTTGAATTGGTACTGCAACTCCGGCTTTGAAGTGGTCAAATCCTTTTTTCTCTCGATAAAAAATTGCCCGTGGAGTAAAAAGTGAAGCCCAACATGCTCTTGTTTTTTCGACAACGTTTGATTCTCCTCTCACGTTCAAAAAAGTTTCCTGCTGTCCGGCGAATGAAGCATCGGGTAGGTCTTCGGCCGTTGCAGAAGATCTTACGGCAACATATGGTTGCTTAAGTCCCCAAAAAGATCCAAGCTTTAAGTAACTCCTCATGACATCAACAGCAATTTTATCGGGAATAGGTGAATCGATAATTATCCTTTTGATACGTTTACTAGCACTTTGTAGCTCGTCAGAATTTTCTATATTGGTTGAACTTAAAATATCACGGATTCTTTTTTCAAGCTGATTTTTTTTAATAAAGTGAAAATAGGCATCAACAGTGACAACAAAACCATTTGGGACGGGAATGCCAAAGGAGTACATTTCGCCTAAATTGGCTCCCTTGCCCCCAACTTTACCTACATCATCTTTCCTAATTTCCTTAAACCACATGATATTTTTCATAATTTCATTTTAGACAGTTAAAATTAAATTAACAAGAGCAATTTTAAGCCCTTCTTCAAGTTTTCCGGTTTTTAATTTATACTCCATACCGATAATTTCCATATATGTTTGAGTTAGTTTGTTTCCGGGAAATGTTTTAATTTGGTTTGAAAGTTTTCCCCTTTTCCAATCTGGGATTTTTAGCAATTTTGAATTGTTTTGTAGTAAAAATAACTCCCGAAAGTGTCTTTTGAGCCAGAATAAAACTAAAGCCTCAGGTTCTTTTTTTAAAACTGAGTCGAGAAGAATTAATGTATTTGACTTATTACTACTTCCAATTGATTCTAAAAGCTTAAAAATAAATTGAGGAGTTTGAAAGAAAAAAATGTTTGTACTTGGAAATAAATTAAGTATTTTTTTCGACTTGATAGCTGTATTGTCGTAGCAGATAATAATCTTATCCTTTTTGGTAAGTTCACCAAGTATTTTGGGATCAATTTTACCTGTTTTTGCGATAACTAAAATTGTTTTTTCTCCAAAAAGATTTGTGTCACCAAGGATTTGTCGTAAATCTACTGATGATAGTTTGTCAGCATCTAACCTTGTTGCCTTGGCATGTTGCGATTTTGTGTGACTATCAATTAACTGCTTTAATTTGTTTTGAACAGCAGCGGTGTTTTCTCCATGAATTAAATACAGCATAAAAATCTCACGCTCGTTGAGCGCCTAAAAAAATATTGTTCGATATAAATTTAAGACAATTTAAAAACCTCGTCTCCTGGTTTAACTTTTCCATCCACTTTGAGACCAATCTCGTCTCCAGTTTGAGCTAATTCTATCTCCTTGTGATCTACCTGCATTGATTGAACAACTTGCTCCAGCTCCTCTCCATTTGTTTTTATTTTTATCTTATCTCCCACTGATAAAGAGCTGCCCTCTATTGATAGGACGGCAACTCCGATTTTATCAAAATAGTGGGTAACTTTACCCACTCGTAATTCCGCCATATAATCACCCCCTTTCTTCAAGACATATTCTAGCGTGGCAGATTGCAATGCCTAGGGCATCTGCCGCATCATCAAAATGAGTTTTTTTGTTTTTGGGAGCCGAAATGTGAAGAAGTCTTTTTATATGTCTTTTGACGTCTTCTTTTTTGGCTCTTCCGTCATTTGTAAGAACCACTTTCATCTTGAGAGGGGGATACTCTACCGATTCTATTTTTTCGTGGAAAATTGCAAGTTTCATTACTCCCATTGCTTGACTGACATTCATGGCAGTTTTTGAATTATTGTAAAAAAATAGCCGTTCTAAGGCTATTGTGTCAGGTTTATGTTCTTTTATTACTTCTCTTGTTTGAATGTAAATACTATTTAGCCTTTCAAAGTGTGATATTTTTGGGGAAGTTTTAATCCAACCATATTTGTTGAGTTTATATTTACCATTGCCGTTAGTTGAAATAACACCGTATCCGATGGTGGCAAGTCCGGGGTCTATTCCAAGAATTATCATGATATTGTTTCATTGTAGCACATCGGGTATAATTAGCCTTAGAACATCCTTAGTGGAGGTTAAAGTCTTTTGTGGCGATTTTAGCGCCCTTAGCTCAGTTGGCAGAGCACCTGCCTTTTAAGCAGAGGGTCGGGGGTTCGAATCCCTCAGGGCGCACACGTCATTTGATTTGGAGGTTAATAAGGCCGCTATCGTCTATCGGCTAGGACACCACCCTTTCAAGGTGGTAAGGGGGGTTCGACTCCCCCTAGCGGCACTTTCAAAAAATATAGATAAAATAATTTCTAATAATCATTGCTCAGTGGATTAGTTTCCTAAAATTGAAGATTAATTGGTAATATTTTTAATCCACTTAATTTGTCTATTTCGGATAGATACCACATCAATTCTCCAGCTTTTGTTTAATAAATTGTTTTTAATTAGAAATCCTTGTCCGGTTTTAATTATTTTATTAAGCTTTTTGGAATCAACTCTTTCTTCGGGAAAGCCGAATCTAATGTCCCTGCTTCTTTTAACTTCAAAAAAAACAATTTGTTCTTTATCTTTTCCAATTAAATCAATTTCGCCAAATCTATTTTTGAAATTTTTGGCCATTATGATTATTCCATGCTTTTTTAAGTAATCCAGTGCAAGTTTTTCTCCTTGTTGACCAAATATGAGGTGTTTCATTCTGAATTAAACCCAACTATAAATCCACCGTAATTAATTTTGACTCTTATACCTTGGTTTATTAATTTGACTTTCGAATTGCTTTTTTCTTTGGAGATTATCTCTATTTTATTTGGCAGATGATTCTCGATTAAGGAAATAAGTTCTTGTGACCGAATTATTTCAGCCATAGATCTTTATAAATTAGCTTTTTTGCCTTCCATCTCTCGAAGATAATAGAGTTTTGATCTTTTCACTTTTTTCTTAGGTTTTGAGAGCAAATTCATGTTGGAAATCCAAGGAGATTGGACGGGGATAATCCTTTCAACGCCAATGTTATCAGCCCCAATTTTTCTTATAGTGAATGTTTTTTCTTCAGGTCCCCTGCCTTTAATAGCAATTATTCGTCCTTGAAAAGGTTGTGTTCTTTCTTTACCTTTTTCTTTAATTATGTAGTCGACCTTAACAATATCGCCTATATTAAAAATTTTGTCTTTCCATTGAAATGTATTAGCCATTGCAGGGTTATTTTATCATCAACTTGAGCGATACTCAACATGAACTATTAATTGCTAATCAAGATATCATTAATTTCTTGCTTAAGATCATCATTTAAATCAATCCCCTGGTTGGGAATTATCACTCTTCCATTTGGAAAAGCTAAAACTATCCTCGACTCTCCTGGGTTAGTTTTGATAAGATTATTTAATTTAACCAAGGTATTCTGACTTATCCCTTCAGGAATATTGATTATAAAGTTCTCGCCTTGTTTTTTGTTCCCATTATTGTTTTTGTTATTTTCTCCTGGTCGGGAATTATAATTTTTTCCATTGCCGGAATAGTTTGATCTTGGCTCTAATATTAAGGGAGAGTTAGTATCATTCACTTTTTCAACGATAATACTGGTTTTATCCATAGATCTATCCACTTTTCCATCCGCGATAAGCACCGTATCTTTTATGTAAATGTGCGAGCTTCTTTCAAAAAGAGAAGGAAAGACCACTAAGTCTATGGTCCCCGTATCGTCTTGAAGAGTGCAAAAGCACATTTGCTTATTGCTTTTTTTAGTGGTTATGACTCTTACATTTTCAATTATTCCAACTAATCTAATAACTTCCCCTTCTTCCTGGTTATCGATGTCGGAAATTTTATGGGTGGCCAAGGACTCAAAATTTGCTAACTTTGTTTTTACAGGATGACTTGACAGATAAAAACCGAAAAGTTCTTTTTCAAAAGTTAGTATTTCATCTTGGGTAAACTCTTCCATTACAGGCAGCTCGATACCAAGATCTTGTGAAGAAGTCTCTTTTTTTTGTGAACCTTCAAAAAGACTAAATTGACCGTTTTCTTTTTCTTTTTGCATTCTTTCGCTGGCGCTTCTGATTTTTTCTATTGAAGCTATCATGGCACTTCTTTTGCCAAAACTATCGAAAGCTCCTGCCTTAATAAGGCTTTCGATTACTTTTTTGTTCATTTTTCTGGTATCGGTTTTTAAACAGAAATCAGCAAGAGAATCAAAGCTTTTTTCTTTTTCTCTTACTTCCATAATTTCTTCTATAGCAGCCTCTCCCACATTCTTAATAGCATTAAGTCCAAATCGGATGGATAGACCGTATTTTGATTTTTTGTCTTTTTCAATCGTAAAACCGGTTCTTGAATTGTTAATATCAGGAGGCAGTACTTTAATGTTAATTTTTCTTGCTTCTTGTATGGCAGCGGCAACCTTTTCTTCTTTGCCTTGACCGGCGCTTGCTTCCGCGGTTAGCAAGGCGGCAAAAAATTCTACGGGATAATGAACTTTGAGCCAAGCTGTTTGATAAGCAATCATGGCATAACTGTCTGTATGAGCCTTATTAAATCCATAACCAGCGAATTTTTCTATTAAGGACCAAACATTTTCGATAACATCTTTGCTATATCCATTTTTTATTGCTCTCTCGGTAAATCTGGCTTTTTCTTTTCTCATCAGATCAATTTTTTTCTTTCCGATTGCTCTTCTTAAAATATCCCCTTCTCCAAGAGTGTAGTTAGCCATGACATTAGGAATGGCCATAACTTGTTCCTGATAAACAGCAATGCCATAAGTTTCTTCTAAAATTTGTTTTAAATCCGAATGAGGATAAGAGATTTTGTTAGGATCTTTTTTGCCTGCAATGAAATCATCAATAAATTGCATAGGTCCTGGTCTATAGAGAGCGATAATAGCCGATATGTCTCCGAATTTTGTTGGTTGAAGCTTTTGAGCTACTTTTCTCATGCCTGGACTTTCCATTTGGAATACTCCGGTGGTATCGCCTCGGCTTATCATTTTGAATACTTCTGGATCGTCAAGAGGCATATCTGAAAAGTCAACTTTGACTTTTTTTGTTTCTTGAATAAACTCAGCAGCAGCCTCAATGATTGAAAGATTTCTCAATCCCAAAAAGTCCATTTTAAGAAGTCCTACGGCGTTTTCAGAAACATTTAAGTCTAAGGCATACATGTCATATTGGGTTGTGATTTTTCCTACCCTGGTATCTCTTTGAAGGGGGGTGTAGTTAGTGAGGGGTTTATCTGAAATAACTACTCCTGCCGCATGAACCGAGGCATGTCTGGCAACCCCAACAATTTTTTTGGCGAGATCTATTACTTTTTTAATCTCTTCTTCTGTTTGGTATGCTTCTTTTAATTCGGGATTTTGTTCCATAGCTTCGTCAATGGTAATCTTTTTTCCTGGAGTAAATGGAATCATTTTGGCGATTCTATCACCGGTTGCATAGGGGTATCCTAGCGCTCTGGCTATATCTCTAACCGCCATTCTTGACTCTATTGTTCCGAAAGTAATGATTTGTGCCACGTGTTCATCTCCATACTTATCTCTAACATATTGGATTACTTCATCTCTTCTGTGGTCGGAAAAATCGAGATCGATATCCGGAGTTGATTGTCTTTCCGGATTTAAAAATCTTTCAAAAGGCAGTTTATGATCAATAGGATCTATTGAGGTTATTCTTAAAATATATGAAACGACTGATCCGGCCGCACTTCCTCTTCCTGGCCCTACTCTAATCCCATGATCCTTTGCCCAATTTACAAAGTCTTGAACAATTAAAAAATATTCCGCATATCCCATGCTGATAATAAGTTTGAGCTCGTATTTAATTCTTTCTTCTAATTCTTTGGTTGTTTCTTTGTAACGATATGGCAATTTTTCATAGGTGAGCTTTTTTAAATAAGAGGCTGAAGTTTCTCCTTTTGGCAATTCATAATTTGGATAAATTTTATTTCCTAAAGATATCTCTACGTTACATTCGTTTGCAATCTTGACGGTATTTCTTAAAGCGTCTTCTGCATCTGCGAATTCTTTATACATTTGCTTAGGGGATTTTAGATAAAAACTTGGAGTTTCTATCATTGACAACCGATCAGGGTCATTGACTGTTTTTTGTGTTTGTATTGCAAGTAAAGCATCTTGCGCTTCGGCATCATCCTTTTCGATATAATGAACATCGTTAGTGGCTACCAAAGGAATTCCCATACTTCTTGACAATTCCATTAAACCTTTATTGGCAATTTCTTGTTCAGGAATTTTGGGGTGATGCTGAATTTCAAGATAGAAATTTTCTTTAAATAGGTCTAAGAATCTTTGGGTTATTTGTTTAGCTTTTTTCATTTCTCTTTGGACAATTGCAGTCGGAATTTCGCCAGCTAAACAAGCACTAGTGACTATTAGTCCCTTTTTNNTCCCTTTTTGTATTTTTCCAACACTTCCCAATCAATTCTTGGCTTGTAATAGAATCCTTCAAGATAGGAACAACTTACCAGTCTCATAAGATTGATATAGCCTTCCTGGTTCTTTGCCAAAATAAGAAGATGGTTTCGGACGCTATTTGGTCCTCCTTCTTTTTCTAATCTCGATCCTTGAGTCATATAGGTCTCTACGCCTATGATTGGTTTTATCCCGATTTCCTTGCAGGCATTATAAAACTTTATTACTCCATACATTGAGCCATGATCTGTGATAGCCAGAGCATTCATGCCAAGTTCTTTGGTTTTCTCAACTAGAGGTTTTATTCTAGCTAGACCATCAAGTAAAGAGTATTCTGTGTGCACGTGAAGGTGAACAAAGTTCTGTTTTTCCTTATAATTGTCTTTTTTTGGCATATTTACAGCTCACATAGATAAATAATTCTAGGGCAGGTGGTTATATTTACATTATGCTATTTAAGTGTTTAGTTGTCCAGGGTTTCATGTAAGAATTTCGTAACTCATTCGCTTTTCTAGGATTTTTCAATAGGATAAATTAAGAAAGCATCCTAGCTAATAAATCTTGCGCTTGTTTTACCTGGGCTTTCCCTTTCGCTTCTCTTTGGACTTGCCCAATTAGAAATCCTATCACTTGTATTTTACCGCTCTTATAGTCTTGTACCGCCGAAGGATTTTCCTTGATAACTTTCTTAATAATTTTTTCTAATGAAACTCCTTCAATTTCTCCCTTTTTTTCCTTAAGTATTTTATCCACCAGTTGCTTGGGGGAGTTTTTCTTCCAAGAAATTTTTTTATTGATTATTACATTAGCAATAATTTTTGCTTCGATCTTACTTTTGCCAACGTTTACAGCTTCTTTGAAAAAGCTCAGCAATTTTTTGTTGGCAGAGAGAATTTTGGCGTATTTCCAATCAAGTTTATATTTATCGATTATAATTTTTTCCTCTTCCCAAGGAGGTCTCCATTTTTTCGGTAGAGATATTTTTTTGTCAGTAAAATCAAAGGGTGGAATATCCGGTTCGGGAAAATAGCGATAATCTTTGGCCTCTTCTTTTGATCTTTGAGAATATGTTTTGCCGGTTGAAGAATCGAAACCTCTCGTTTCCTGGATGGGAACCTCTCCTTTTTCAAGAAGCTTTGACTGTCTTTCGATTTCGTATTCAAGAGCTTTTTCGACATATCTAAAAGAATTAAGATTTTTAATTTCAACTTTATATTTTGGTAATACATTTTTATCTTTAGATAAGGAAATATTGGCTTCTAATCTCATTGAACCTTTTTCCATATCACAATCGGAAATATCAAGCCATCTTGCCACTTGTCTTATTCTTTTTAAATATTCTTTTGCCTGTAAGGGCGAATGAATATTTGGCATGGATACTATTTCTACCAGAGGTACTCCGCTTCGGTTGTAGTCAACAAGAGAATAGTCACCCCTATGAATTAGTTTGGCTGTATCCTCCTCGAGATGAATGTCCTGAAGAGATATAGAAACAAACTTTCCTTGTTCTAGAATAATTACTCCCCCTCCCTTTCCAATAGTATTAAAGTGTTGGCTAATTTGATATCCCTTTGGAAGGTCGGGATAATAATAATTTTTTCTATCGAACATAAATTTGCCATCGATAGAGGAATCGAATACTTGGGCAAACAAGATTGTTTTGTCTATTGCCTGTTGGTTGGGAACAGGTTGTGCTCCTGGAAGACCTAAACAAACTGGGCAAACTTGTGTATTCGCTTTCTTTTGAAAGTGATCTACGGGGCATGAACAAAACATTTTAGATTTAGTTTTTAGTTCAAAATGAACTTCAAGCCCGATGATTGGTATTAAGGATGATTTCATTTCCCTTAGTATAAATAAATATGTTTGTGGCTAGACACAATAAACCGATTACTAATAATAAAAATCTTACTCCTATTATATCGATTATAGTCGCTACGGTAAGGACAGGAATTATAGCAGCGAGGTTGGTGGTAACGCCTAGTAAACCAAATACTCTTCCTCTAATTGCCGCCGGAGTGAATTCTTGAATGAATGTTTGAGATGGAATTAAGACAAGTGAAGCCGCGCTTCCAAGCATAAATAAAAGAAAGGATAAGGTGATAGGGTGTTTATGTAAGGCGATACCCAGTCCTTCAACAACAACAATTACTATTAGAGTAATACCCGCTCCCCCAAATCCTAAACTGATCCATTCTTTTTTTCTTTGCTTTTTAGCCAGTTTGCTGAATATAAAACCTCCCAAAAGAAGTCCGACAACTAATGGCGGGACAAGATAAGCTGCGGCTTCTTTGAGTGATGTTTTTAAAATCTCATTTGAAATTGCTGGCATTATACTACTAAAGCTTGCTGTTGTAATTTGGAAAAGAGCCATTATCCCAAAAGAAACAAGAATGAGTTTTCCTTGATGGGAAAGATAGACCCAGCCTCTCTTTATTTCCTCAAACCAGTTCTGCATAGTATTTTTATATTTCTTTTTAATACTCACAAAAGATTTATCCGAAGGTAGAAAGCTTAAGGAAAAAGTCGCAAGCAGCAAAAATGCTGAGCATAATGCAATTATCGTATCCCGCGGAAGAAGCTTAATTAAAATACTTCCTCCGCCGAAACCAACAAGTAAAGATAATTGCGCCGTTAATAAAAATAAACTGTTTGCCAATGGAAGATTAGATTTTTTTACCAAATGAGGAATTAAGGCTAATTGTGCAGGAACATAAAATTGGTTTATTAGTGAATAGCCGAATACCCCAGCATAGAGGAGGTAGTATTTTTCAGTGATAAAAAAAATACTTCCAATGATTATAGCTTGAAGAAAATTTGCCAACATCATAACCTTTTTCTTACTCCATAAATCTACAAAAAATCCGGAAAACGGACCGAAAAGAACAGCTGGCAAGGAATAGGCAAGCCATAAAATTGCCACTGAAATAGAGGAATTGGTGATCTCGTAAATCTGATTAATAAGAAGGAATGTTGAGATGTTAATTGTGAGTTGTGATAAAAGCTGAGAAGACCAAACTTTCAAAAAATTCCTGTTATTTAAGATAGTGTTGTATTTAATTATCATCTTATCTTTTCTATCATCGAGCCAATTTGGAGCAGTTTTTCTTCCTCAAAGTGGTTACCCAGAAGCTGAACTCCGATTGGAAGGTTTTTGCTGTCTTTCGAAAAAGGGACTACTAATCCAGGTATTCCTGCAACATTAGCATTTACTGTGTAGATGTCGCTAAGATACATTTGCAGAGGATCTCCTATTTTTTCGCCATGTCTAAATGCTGTTGTTGGCGTGGCAGGAGAAAGAATGGCATCAACTTTTTTAAAAGCCTTTTTAAAATCGTTAATAATCAATGTCCTGACTTTAGAAGCTTGTAAATAGTAGGCGTTGAAATAACCCGAAGATAAGGCATAACAGCCTATCATAATTCTTCTTTTAACTTCATTTTCCAAAGACTCAGTGCGGGAATACATACTTTTTTTTAAAGCGGAATTACCTTTATTTGATCTGTAGCCAAATCTATTGCCGTCATATCTTGCCATGTTTGAACTTACTTCGGAAGAAACTAGAACATAATATACGGCTATTCCATATTCTCCGTAAGGAAGATGGATCTCTTCAATTATGGCGCCTTGTTTCTCTAGTTTTTTGGCGCAATCTTCTACCGATTTTTTTATTTCCGGATCAAGGCCTCTAGATAAGTGCTCTTTAACAACTCCTATTTTTACTCCCTTTAATCCTTTGTTAAGACTTTTTGTGTAATCCGGGATTTTGGTATTTACAGAAGTAGCGTCGTTTTTATCTTTTCCAGACATAATATTCAATATAATAGCCGCATCCTCAACGGTTTTTGTTAATGGTCCAGGGGTGTCAAAAGAAGATGCCATAGCAATAAGCCCATATCTTGAGCATCTGCCATAGGTTGGTTTAAGACCTACGATTCCGCAAAAGGCGGCGGGTTGGCGGATCGAACCTCCAGTATCAGTACCTAGAGCAAAGATAGTTTGGTTAGCTGCAACTGCTGCAGCTGAACCAGAAGATGATCCCCCCGGCACTCGGTCTAAATCATGTGGGTTATGGGTTGGAAAATATCCCGAATTTTCTCCTGAAGCGCCTTGAGCAAAAGCATCGCAATTAGTCTTGCCTAAAATTACTCCTCCTTGATTGTTAATCTTTTCAACAACAGTGGCATTATAGGGAGGAACATAACTTTTAAGAGTCTTTGATCCAGCTGTGGTTTCAATTCCTTTGGTAGATATTACATCTTTAACGGCATAAGGAATTCCCTGCAATAATCCAATTGCTGTATTTTCTGATTCTTTAACAGCTTCTTTCCTCACATTCAAAAAAGCCTTGATTTTATTGTCAGTTTTTTCTATCTTGTCTAGACAGCTTTTAGTAATGTCTGTGCTGGAAAATTTCTTACCTTTTATGCCTTTAAGAGCCTCTGCTAGTGAAAGTGTTGCCAAGTCATTCATCTTGAGACATTACCCTGGGGACCTGAATATAACCATCTTTGGTCTTTGGTGAATTAATTAATACCTCTTTAATTGGCAGGCATCTCTTTTCTTCATCTTGTCTGGAAGTATTTTTTTGGTTAGTTACTTGAAAAGTGGGAAGAATATTTTGGGTATTGATATTTTGAATTTTATTAATGAAATTCAATATATTCTCTATTTCAGCGGTAAATATGCTCTCCTCTTTTTTGCTCAGCTTTATATTTCCTAGCTTAGCTAAATGTTTGATATTTATCTGATCAGACATGCTGACATTATACGATAGTTTAAGAGAGCCGTCGAGTTTTGCTTGAGGGGTAAATTGAACCATAGACAACCAAATTTCCGTTAGGTTTGGTTAT
>DIVO01000015.1 GCA_002428285.1 Patescibacteria group bacterium UBA6130
ACGAACATGCATTTGACCCGCCTGCATCAGCTGTGCTAAGCACTGCGGGCAGGCCCTTAAAAGCGCCCTGTTCTATCCCGTTTAACTATGGGGACTGAAACTAACCCATTATACCAAAATAGAGGCACAGAAAGCGTATTATTGCTTGTGGATTATCTTCAACCCGGTCTCGTCATCATATGATTTTTCCAACTTGGTTTGCGTGGGAAAAAAGATTATCTCTCCCACTCCTGAAATTCTGGCCTCAACAAGATGACCGGAAACTGTTTCAAAATTATCTTTACCAAAAACCCCATGAGCATGAATAATAAGATCTTTATCCTTCTCTTTAACCACATTACCAGTTAGTGAAACCATTTCTAGAGGAATTTCAAACTTTTTTGAGGAGTATTTCTTATTCTCAACCGAATAATGAGCCAATTCGGCAAAATCTACCGCCCCAATGCCTATAAAAAAACCCTGTTTAATTTTTTTCTCTTGGCAAAATTCAGTAAGACTTTTGACTATTTTGTCACCCCTATGAAGAGCGATCACATACCTATATCTATGACTATCTTTTGCTAAACGCATAATTGTTTTTGCTCGAAAATAATAATTTTATCTAGTGTACTCGTGAATTTCGTCTTCTTTAAACCACAACTGGATTTCCAATTCAGCTTCTTCAGGAGCACCCGAAGCATGAACCAAATTCTGCACCGATCTTTTGTTAACATTTGATAAAAATGGTGAATCGAAAGAATAATCACCTCTTATTGTTCCCGGAGGTGCAGTATTCGGATAGGTCGAACCGACAATTTTTCTGATTACTTCAACCGCATGAGGCCCTTCCCAAATCATAGCCAGCACAGGTCCAGCAGTTAAATAATCTACATTCCACTTCTGCACAAGCTTACCGATCTCTTTTGCATCCATTGTGCCCAACTCTTCGCCAGGATCCTTTCCATGTTCGCTATAAAAAGCCATAACCTTATCTCCCACATTTTTAAACCAGCTTTCATCGTAGCCATAATGTTTTGTTGCCATCTCAGGAGTAACAACCACCATTTTGGCGGCAACAAGTTTTAAACCAACTTTTTCAAACCGACCAATAATATCACCAATTAATCCCCTTTTAACACCATCAGGTTTAACAAGCACCAAAGATTTTTCTTCCATAGTTTGTTTTGAAAAAATATTAACTTAAGGTTATTTTAACACAACTGCTTGTCCCTTTTTGGGACCAATCACTGAAGCAACAATGTTTTCTTCGCTTAAATATTTTTCTGTCATTTTATCAATATCCTTTTTGGTTATCCGCTCATACTTTTCAATAATTTTTAAAGGGTCAATTGCTTTCCTTGTAAATAACCAGTGAGACGACAAAAGATCGGCAAGTTTGTAGGAGTCCTCAAAAGAAATCAGCAGTCGTCCTCTGATAACCTGCTTGGCGATCTCTACTTCCTCGACAGTCAAATCTTTGGTGACTTTAAGTAATTCTTTAACCGAAAGATCCATGGCTTTTTTGATCTGGTCATTATTTACCCCAGACTTGACTGCTAAATATCCGCCATTGGGATAGGATTGCTGATAACAAGCAACGTAATAAGCCAAACCCCGTCTCTCTCTAATCTCTCTCCAAAGCCTTGAGCTCATACTTCCTCCCAATACTACAGACAGAACTTTGAGAGGGAACTTTTCCTCATCACTGTAACCCACTGTGGGCACACCTAAAACAAAGTGAGATTGCTGGGTTTTTTGTGCTTTCCATTCCAGTTGTTTACCCCATGCCTTAGGTTTTACCAGTGGAAGCTGAGGCGCTTGTCCACGAGCTTTACCAAAAAGCTTTTTTACTTTCTTTGTAAGTTCTCTCTTGCTCTTGATTTTTCCGGCTACAACCAAAACCATATTATTGGGCTTATACCACTTTTCCCTAAAGCCCATGAAATCATTAAGGGTGATGGATTTGATAGACTCAACCTTGCCAATTATAGATCTTCCCAGATTGTTATCCCCAAAAATGTGCTGTTCGAATAAATCATCAACATGATCTCTTGGTTGATCCAAATACATATTGTACTCCTCTAAAATTACACCCCTTTCGATCTCCAGCTCTTCTTTTTTAATTAAAGCATGAAGCCACATTTGTGATAATACCTCTAAAGATACATCCACAAACTCAGGAGCGGTTTTAAGCCAGTAAGCAGTATTTTCTTTTCCGGTGTAAGCGTTATAAAGTGCTCCCACCCTATCCATTGCCTCAGATAATTCTCTTGCTGAAGGCCATTTTTTTGTACCTTTAAAGGCCATGTGCTCTAAGAAATGGGCCAATCCGGCAATTTTATTGCTCTCCTGGATAGAACCCGCCCTAACCGCCAACTCCACCGCAGTTGAGGTCGCATGGGGCAAAGGCAAAAGAAGAACAGTTAGACCATTATCTAGGGTAAATTTCTCAACTTGCATGATATAAGTATATCACCAATAATTTCCAGAGGTCTACATTCTCTCAAGAGTCTGAATACCTAAAATCCTCAGCCCTTTACTAAGGATCTCCGCCGTTACTGAAGTTAAAAACAAACGGAAAGACTCAACTTCTTTTTTCTCGTCAATTATCCGGCAACGCTGATAGAAAAGGTTATATTTTTGTGATAGCTCGAAAAGATACTGGGCCAAAAAGTGAGGTGAAAACTGCTCAGCAGAGATAATAATCTTCTCAGGAAATAAGTAAAGTGATCTTAATAGGTCAATCTCTTCTTTTTCTAAATCATAATCAATCTTAGAGTCAATTTCTGATTGGGCTTTATCGAGAAGCGAAAAACATCTCGTATAGGCATATTGTAGGTATGCTGCTGAGTAGCCCTGCAAATTTAAAATCTTATCCCAAGCAAAAATAATATCTCTCTCTGGCTCCTGCTTAAGATCGTTAAATTTAATGCCTCCCACACCCACAGCTTTGGCTACCTCTTCTTTTTCCCCCTCGTTTAACTGACAGTCATCACTAATCAAACCCTTAGCCCTTTCAATAGCTTCAGTTATTACTTTCTCTAAATGTATTGTGCTGCCCTTGCGGGTAGAAAATTTTCCTTCTTCCCACCTAATCAAACCGTGCGCCACATGTTTAAGCTCATTTTTCTTGGCATAACCCAAAATTTGAGCAACAGAGAACACTTGTTCAAAATGGAACTTCTGATCAGCTCCCACCTCGTAAACTATCAAGTTAGGATTCCATCTTTCTCGGCGATATTTGATCGTAGCCAAATCACGGGACAAGTAGGTTGTCGCCCCATCTGTTTTAACCATCATGGCAGGGACTTTTTCCTTAGGCAGTTTAATTACCTGAGCTCCTAAACTTTGGATTAACACCCCCTGTTTCTTAGCGTCATCAACTACTTCTTGAGCTTTTTCGACATAGAAACTCTCTCCTATAGTCTCGTCAATTTTAATCCCCAACAAATCATATACTTTTTTGTACTCTTTAAGGGAGAGTTTGATACACTTTTCCCAGTATTTTTTGGCGACCTTATCTCCCATTTCCAAAGCCCTGAAGTTTTTTCTCGCCTCTTCTTTCAGCTCAGGGTATTTGCTCAACCGACCATGAAATTCAACATAAAGATTCTCAAGGTCTTGGATGGTTAAATTATCAACATCTTTGCCCTTGCTTTCCACTTCTTTAAGCATATATATCAAACTACCAAACTGCGTTCCCCAATCTCCCAAATGATTATCTCCGATCACTTTCCAACCCAAACAAGAATAAAGATTATAAATTGCCTGCCCAATGATAGTCGATCTTAAATGTCCAATTCCAAATGGTTTGGCGATATTGGGTGCCGAGTAATCAAGAACCATAACCTTTTCCTCACCACGCTTTTTAAGCTCTCTGTAAACTTTCTTGTTAAGGATATTTATGCCTTCAGAAACAAGATAGTCGGTTGATAAATAATAGTTTATAAATCCCCCCACCACCTTAACCTCACTAATAAAATCAGGCTTATTCTGATTAATAATATCTGCTAAATAATTTGCCAAAGCAAAAGGGGAGGAAAATTTGTCTCTAACTTCTTGCTGCTGAAACAAAATAAGAGCCGCATTGGTTGAATAATCTCCATGAATACTCAAAGCTGGGTGAAAAACCTCAATATCATCCTTCTTCAAAAACTTCATATCCCAATCATTGTCTATAGCTGTTTTTTCCCAGGCTTTATACAGAAAATCTCCTATTTTTTTACCCGAAAAAACAAAGGCATTGCTCATTTTTTAAGTATATCACGCACTTAGTAAACACTATGCTAAAATAAACTGATGGAAGACGAACAAATTAACCACAGCTCAACATCTGAAAAGATAGATAATGAACCGATTTCTAAAGCAACCCATCTAGTTGCTGCTAGTTATTCTCACTACCTAAACAATAGCGCCCAAGCTGAAATAATGGGATTAATGCTTGATGATAAAATTGGTGAAAAACAAGCAGATGAGGCTATTGGCAGAATAAAAACTGTAACTGATGCTTTTACTCAAGTTTCACGCCTCCCTAAATCTTCAGAGACAACAAAAGAGCAGGCTTTTGGAAAAGGCGCAGAGGAAGCTGCTCAAGAACTCCTTCGCAAAACGAAAGCAATTTTGGCCGCCAAAGATGATCCAAGGTCGCAAGATTTAGCATTAAGAATTGAAGTGTTTACGACTAAGTTAACGCCGCTCGACAGTTTAGTAAATATGATTGAGGAAATTACCCCTGGTCTACCAAGTACTTCTGCTATTAGTAAAAAACTTAGTAATTTCTTTAGGGATGAAAGCAACTCGGATAAAATAATGCCAGGATATAATGTCGTTAAACTTGAAGACTCTATTTAAACATAACAACAGTAAAGTCCTCGGGGTCATAATCCTGAATAAAAACAAGTTTGGGCGTTAGGGTAAGACAAAAGCTTAATATTTCTAAAGAGTCAGCATAATGAACCAAATACCCCGGATCATTCCCAGGTTGAGGGTGAGAACCAAGCATATTGAAAGCACAAATTGCACAAGTATGTTCCCACATCACTTCTATTGCTTTTAATCTGAATTCCAAAGTTTCCGGACCTAAATTCCCGTTCAAGGTGCCTGACGTCAAAACAATGTCAAACACCCTCTTTATCGGATTAGCAAAATAATCACCAGAGGTAAATTCGTATTTTGGATATTGTTTTCTGGCCTCAAGAACGATCTTCTCCACTAGATCTACACCCAAATAGTTAAATTTTTTTGTTTTTTTCTCAATGAAAGGAATAATGTCGCCAAAGCCACAGCCAACATCTAAAACGCTTTTGTTCTCAAAATCAATGGTGCGAGCTAGTGCCTCAAACCTATTATCCATTGTTTGCCTCGAAGTCCACTGTAAAGCACTATGGCTATAGCCATATTTTTCGTAACTTTGCTGAAAAAGATCTTTAAAATATGAGCTATTTCTGTTAAAATTCATATGTTATTATAGCCCAAAAGATTATCCGCTGTTAAAAAATAAAATGGTAGAATCTCGAGAAATTTTACATGAAAAAAGTTGGCGAGAGGCTCTAAGGGTCGTGCCTACTCGTGAAGAATATACCGCCGAAACGGAAGGTAAAATACCAAATATGCCAGAAGAGGTAATCGATCGAAGCTATCCTAAACCTGAGGACATCGACTATCGAAAAGAGCTGTTAGATAAAAATGCACTCCAAGATTTTTGCTTATTCCACATGGGACAGATGACAGTAAATAAACTAGGAAACTTTGTTTATGTTATGCCCGAAGACGATAAAGATCGAAGTAATTTTTACAGAATGATGCATTTGTTCAATACCGGTAAACACACACCCAAAAGCAATGATGAAGAAGTATCCGCAAAAGAATTAGTTAGGGCGAGAAAAATCATACTATTAGGCTTTGCTGATGCCTTTAACATCAACGTTGACGAAAACAATCCCGACTATGATTCTATACAACAACAAACTGTGGATTATTTTCTCCAAATGGCCAAAGAATATGATTTCCCTTTCCCCGAAGTTATAGTCACTAAAGACAACGAGGAAGATATTAAGCCTGTTGACCGAAGTTTTAGTTATTATATGAATCAAGCAAAAGATTGGGCTGAAAACAAGGTTGATAAAAATACCGGGAAAACCTATCGAGAACTGCACCCAGAACCATTAGACTACTTTTTTTAATTTTTGCCAATCTTAAGTTTTTGAGACATAAACTCTTTTATCTCTCCTCTTAAGTCTTCTCTTGCCAAGGCAAAATCTATATTGGCTTTAAGCCAGCGCAGAGGATCTCCCGTTGTCATCCATCTACCGTTTTCTACAGGCTGGGCAATTGCCACATCATCCTTAGCCAATGTATTTACCGCATCGGCAAACCAAAGTTCATTATCTCTTGAAAGCCCTTGTTTTGCCAAAACGGAAAATATTTTTGAAGAGACCACAAATCTGCCAATTTGAGCTATGTTCGATGGAGCTTTATCTTTTTCAAGCTTCTCCAAAACCTGAACCGCTCTATTTGGGTATTTTTTATCTTTAACATATTCAATACTGGCATAGCGGTTGATCTCACTCCAAGGAACCTCTTGCGCACCCAAAACAATACCCGGAGAATACTTCCCATAAAGATTGATAAGTTTTTTAATATAACCCCCTGCCACAGGTTCCAAAATCAAATCATCACCAAACATAAAAACAAATGGGTCATCCTTGAGAAATCCCTTGGCCGCCAGTATCGGAGAAGCATTACCATAAGGAAGACTTCTTCCTTGGGGAATAAATCTTAACACCTTAGCTTTTTTCCAAATTTCTCTTAAGCTATTTAAAAACTCTTTCTTATTATTTTTTTCAAGATAATCTTCAAGCTCTTTGTCGGGAGTAAAATATCTTTTTATGCTGGAATCTCCATGTCTATGAACAATAGCAATTTCGTTCACGCCAGCACCAATAAGCTCTTCTACCAGATATTGAATGTTGGGTTTTTCTAATATGGCAACCAGTTCTTTGGGATAGGATTTTACTACCGGCAAAAAGCGAGTTCCTCTTCCTGCGGCGGCAATTAAACCCTTTGTTACCATGACATGATAATATCTCATCTATTTTATTTTGGCAATATAGAAGTAAACAAGTTTGCGAAGCCAGTAAGCAAAGCTTGTCTGCGAATAAACAAGTTTGCGAAGCCAGTAAACAAGTTTGCGAAGCCAATAAGCAAAGCTTGTCTGCGAATAAACAAGTTTGCGAAGCCAGTAAACAAGTTTGCGAAGCCAGTAGATTGACTTTCCTCACTCGTTTTTTAATAATTAACAAAGTGAATTTTTACTCTAGTAACAATTATCGTGACGTTCCGCCTATTCTACCGGCAAAGATCGGTATGCCGCCAGCACCTTCCGAACCCACGACGACAGACAAAAACAGACCGAAAATTAATCTAGGTAAAAATTTACCGAGTATTTTAACTGCCATATTTCTCGTCATTACCTTAATCGGATCAGTTTATCTGGTGCAAAATCGGCATCTCCTTTTTGATCAAAAAGCCACAAGCTGCACTCCTCCTGCCGGGAAAATAGGTTATGACGGAGAAGGCGGCTGTTGCGGAAGCTTTATCAGCCAAGAAGGTGAAAGCTGTGACAGTGGAGGCTGCAGAGAGTGGGAGTCCTGCTCAATCAGCAATGGAGACTGCGCTTCAGGCACCAGCTGTCAAGACAATTCCGGATCCAGCTCAGGAAGCTGCACTCCAATCAAAACTTATTCCTCAACCTCTCTATGCGACCGAGGAAACTCGGCCAGTGTAACTTTAACAGCCTGTATTCCAGAAGGCTGTACCCTAACTGGTGCCAATGTTCCTTACAACAGTGCCATTGCTTTTTGTGACGGAGAAGACAGAGCAAACTGTGATGGTGTTTGCGGGGCAACAGAACAACCTAATACCCTAACAATTCCTTCAGGCGAAAAATGTAATTCTGTAACAATAAGCTGCAATCCAAGAAATAACTGCGGCACCTGTCAGGTTGATATTGACGGAAATGGTTCAAGGAGATGGGAAAATATCGGCTGCTATCCTTCTTCCTGCACAGTCTATGTACAGGGAAGGGTGGCATCAGGAGTTGCAGGCGGTGATTGTCCTTTTGCTCCATACTGGAGAGCAGGCAGCTGTGCTGGCTGTACAGGATACTGTAATGTTTCTTCGGAGATGAAAGTTGTTTGTAATGGAGTTCAAGCCAACTGGGGATGTAATGGCTGTGGAGCACTTTACTCAACCACTGATGTCTTCAAAGAAGGAGAGCCTGTTACTTGTGTTTTAACCGGATTACCAGCCGGATATGAGTGTACTACTCCTAGCTGCACAGTTTCAAAAACCGTTGGCTGTGATAATAACGATTTTTGGTTTTATATCAGACCAAAACCAACATCCACCCCACTGCCAACACCAACAGCTACGCCTAAGCCAACCAATACACCAACACCGATGCCTACCAATATGCCAACACCAACACCTAAACCAACATCAACACCAATCCCAACGCCAACCCCTTCAGCTGTCTGCGAATATTGTCATATTTACAGTCTTTCATGGGAAACAATTCAAAACTTGTCTTCCTTATCTATTGGAAACGAAATTTATTTAGCCACTAAAGGGTCCACGACCTCAACTCAAGATCTCACAAAGGCAAAATTTAAAGTTACCATCGATGGAACTGCTTCAGACTGGATGGAAACAAGCCAGAAGCATAATGATGAGTTTTATTTGCCATATACAATCTTAAAAGCTGGGATTTATACTATTGAGTCTATGGTTTACCATCCACAGCTTGGCTGGAAATAATTATGAATAACTTAATAAAAACAAAGAAAATATACATAATTTTAGGCTTATTGATTCTTTCAAGCACTATCACTGTTACTATAGCCTGGAGACTTTATCAACTTAAAAACAGAGCGATCTCACCACTTGCCCCTGAACAAAGCGAAGCGGGACCAGACCAAGCTAGCGAGCAATGCAAAATATCCTTTATCATTCAAGCTCCGACACCAACAATTACTCCATCGGTCACCCCAACAGGCACTCTAATACCTTCTCCAACACCAACTATCACCTTAACTCCGTCACCCACACCTACTGGAACACTTACTCCATCTCCAACACCAACTGTTACTTTAACCCCCACACCATCTCCAACGAATACTCCTACTTTGACACCAGCTCCTGAGCCATCATCTACTCCAATTCCTACAGCCACAACCATTGTTACTAATACTCCATCTCCAACTTCTCTACCGACACAAACATCCTCGCCTGCACCAACTAAAGAATTTGTTGCTCAAGCCAGCACGCCTACACCTTTGCCAACTGAACTTCCAAAAGCCGGATATTTATCGGGAGGCTTAACGATCGGATTATCTGCTCTAGCCATATTTTTGCTGGGAGTTATTATTCTGCTCTAACGCAAAGAAAAGCAGCGCCCCTTGTTTAGTATGTTGTCAATAAAACTATATATTTGAGGGTATATTTAGTAAATAATCTATCAGGAGCGCCTCATCTTGCCATAATAAATATGACTTCGTCTTCCCGATAGTTCTCTGGAATTATGCGTGTTAGGAGTCCCCAGCCTAAAAGTTATTCCATTATAAACATTGCCTTTATCTCCACAATTCAAAATCTGATCTTTTTGATCTGGAGCGACCTCTACATTCCCAAACTGCCCTTCAATCGTTTCCAGCATTTTCCTGTGTGGATGACTATCAGGTATTTGGGCAATGACTTCTTTAATAAATTCAGGACCTTCTGAAAACCGCTCGAAGGACATTTACCTGACAACAAAATTTATAAGCTTTCCGGGTACAAAAACGACTTTTTCTATCTGTCCAATATGTTTTGATATTTTTCCATCGCTCTGAGCCAAATCTTTGATGGTATTTTCATCACTTGAACCATCTGTTCCCACGCTTAAAATACCCCTAACTTTTCCATTTACCTGGACAACAATATCAACTAAATCCTCTTTAAGATATTTCTTGTTAGCAGTCGGCCAACTTGTCTGATTTAGGTCTTTAGTTTTCTCTATGTTTTCGGCTAATTTGCCAGCAATCTTTGGAGCAAATATTGATAATAACTTTATAAACGAGAGAGCTTCCTCTTTACCTAAAAAGATCTTATCCTTTTCGAGTTCATTTAAAGCCTCCATCATGGCAGCAACTGCAGTATTAAAAGAAAAAGAGTCAATGTCACCTGATACCTTGAATATCAATTTATTAACTATCACCTTCCCCTTGTCTGCGGACTGATTTTCTAGCTTGGAAAAATATTTTTCTGTTCTGGATAAAAACCTTACGACTCCCTTAAGTGAATTTTCATTCCAAGCCATGGCACTTCCTGAATAAGGGCCAATGAACATTAGATACATTCTCAGCACATCTGATCCATATTTTTGGGCGATATCGTCAGGATTGATTACATTCCCCCTCGACTTGCTCATTCTCTGCCCATCAGGACCCAGAATTACTCCATGAACAACTCTTTTTTGGTATGGCTCACTGGTTGGCGCTACCTTTAAATCATAAAGGAATTTATTCCAAAAACGAGAATACAACAAATGCAAAGTTGTATGTTCTTCTCCTCCAAAGTAAACATCAACTGGCATCCAAAATTTTAATTTTTCAGAATCAGCAAGTTTTTTAGCATTTTTAGGATCGAGAAAACGGAGAAAATACCAACTTGAACCAGCCCAATTAGGCATTGTGTCAGTTTCTCTCTCTGCCTTGTTGCCACAATGAGGACAGATGGTTTCCACCCATTCTTTTACATCAGCAAGGGGAGATTTACCTGTACCGGTAGGCTGATACTTTTCAACCTCAGGAAGCTTTAAGGGTAAGTCATTCTCGGCCATTGGAAACCAACCAGCGAAAGATTGTTTTTCCTGCTCGGTAAGGTTATGGATAGGCTTAATCTTTTTGCCTTCCTCAGTATCCCACCAGGTTATACCTTTATTCTTACACGACTCACAATAAACCATGGGAATTGGCTCTCCCCAATAATGCTGCCTGGAAAATACCCAATCTCTTAAGTGATATGACGTTGCCCTCTGACCAATTTTTTTGCCCTCAAGCCAGGAGATTACTTTTTCTATAGCCTGAGAAGGTTTTAACCCATTAATAAAATCGGAGTTGGCAAGTTTTCCTCTTTCAACATCCACATAAGCTCCCTTATCAAAATCCCATGAAGAGTCAGGAATAATAACCGGGATTATTTGTAAACTGAATTTTTTAGCAAACTCCCAATCCCGTTGGTCGTGAGCGGGCACCGCCATAATCGCTCCTGTGCCATAACTGGAAAGCACAAAATCTGAAATCCAGATAGGTATCTTCTTGCCATTGACAGGATTTATTGCTGTTAAGCCTGTATCTACTCCTGATTTATCTTTTTGTAATTCGGTCCTTTCTAAATCAGATTTTCTTGCCGCCTTATTTATATAATTAACTATTTCCCTCTTCTTCCCTTGAGAAATAGTTTGCAAAGATTGAATTTGATTAACCAAAGGATGTTCTGGAGAAATTACCATAAAGGTTGATCCCCATAAAGTGTCCGGTCTGGTGGTGAATATTTTTAAAGTCTTTGTTTTTATGTCTTGATTTTCAATATTGAAATCCACAAAAGCTCCAGTTGACCTGCCGATCCAATTTATCTGAGCGCTTTTTGTGGATTGAGGGTAGTCAACAATATCCAGGTCATCAATTAGCCTGTCAGCGTAGGCTGTAATTCTCAATAGCCATTGATCTAATTCCTTTTTCTCAACCGAAGCACCGCATCTCTCACATTTATTATCCACAACTTCCTCGTTTGCCAACCCAATCTTACACGATGGGCACCAGTTAATAGGCATTTTTTGTTTATATGCCAAACCCTGCTTAAACAGTTGAATAAAAATCCACTGGGTCCATTTATAATAGTCGGGGTTTGAAGTAATCAATTCTGCCTCCCAATCAAAGGAAAAGTCTAGTTCTTTCATCTGTCGTCTAAAAGTGTCCGCATTTTGTTTGGTGGCTAACTCAGGTTTAATTCCCGTTCTGATGGCGTAATTTTCTGTTGGCAGACCAAAAGCATCATAACCGATTGGGAAAAACACCTTAAATCCTTTGGCTACTCCCTCCATTCTTTTCTTGCGAGCATAGACATCGGCTCCAGTCATAGTAAATGCGTGACCAA
>DIVO01000067.1 GCA_002428285.1 Patescibacteria group bacterium UBA6130
CAATTGGTTTTTACTCACTTTAGGAGCACTGTTGCCCACTATTGTTAATCCAAAATTTATGCAAACTTCATTGGGATATAATTTACCTCGGTTTTCAAGAACTATTCTAACTGCCTGTTTGGTCGCCCTATTCATCATCGTTGTACTTGATAGTAGGCTTCGTCCTCCTGAACTAAAAAACAAAAGCACAATTCAAAAAATCAAAGAGCTTTCTCAGTGGATTTTAGTTCCAGTTGCCACTCTTTTTATGTCGGTCATACCTGGTCTTGATGCTCAAACCAGATTGATGTTGGGAAAAAGGCTGGAGTATAAGGTTACTAAGAAATTTTAGCAACCTTGACTGTGTATAAAGTTACTAAGAAATTTTGATAATTATTGAATGTAACCTTGACTGTGTATAAAGTTACTAAGAAATTTTGATAATTATTGAATGTAACTTTGACTGCGTATAAAGTTACTAAAAAGTTTTAGCAACCTTGTTTTTAATTGAGGTTATAGAAAAGTTTGATTGTATTTTAAATAAAGATAGAATTTGATTTAATATAATGCAATGTCATTAACTAAATTGCTCTTAATGTTCGGAAGGCTTTGGAGCGAAAATAGGACCTCAAAACCTATCCGCTTTGCATTTTTAATTATAGGTATTCAGTTGCTTCTAATAGTATTATCCATAACCCTTCTCCCTCCTCTAATTCCTTTTTATTATTCCAGGCCTTGGGGAGAAAGTCAGCTTGCTCAGCCAACAACTCTTTTGATATTGCCACTTTTTTCAATAGTTTTTTTGTTAATTAATTCCATTATCAGTGCCCTTATTTTTGAACAATATTCCTTTGCCTCTCAATTTATCCTTTGGGGCAGTATGATTGTGGCTGTCTTCAATTTAATCACCATTATTAGATTATTGTTAATATTGATTATTTAACAATGATACAACCGATCTTAAGTTTATTCACAAAGCCCTTGGTAATTTCGTTTGTTGTTTCGGTACTGGCAACTCTTGGAGTAATAAAATTATTTACTCAAAAAGGCTGGCTTGATAATCCTGAAAACAATAAAAAAGCCAAGAATAACACTCATACTTATCCTGTACCTCGCGGAGGTGGAATACCTATTTTTTTAGGAATGTTAATAGTATGCCTAATCTTTCTGCCCCTAGACAGTTTAACTATTTCTATTATCGCTTCTCTACTTTTAACTTTAATTGTTGGAGTATTAGACGATATCTATGATCTAAATCCATATTTAAGACTGCTAACCAATGTTATATCGGCAGTAATTTTGGTATCAGCAGGTATAAAAATGGAAGTCATCAGCAATCCTTTTATCGCCGGTGAGGTAATCAATTTCTCTAAGATTTCCTTCATGTTTTTTTCTGGGGCCTTAATCACTTATCTTGTCAGCATTCTTTGGATTGTCTGGTGTATGAACGTAGTTGGTTGGTCTGGAGGGGTCGAAGGTCAACTTCCGGGATTTATTATTATCGCCAGTGGAGTTATAGGAGCATTAGGGCTTGATTATGGACAAGATATCACTCAATGGCCATTGATTATCCTTTCCGGGGCCTTGGCTGGATCTTTCTTGGGTTTCTTACCTTTTAATTTCTTTCCTCAGCAAATTATGCCTGGTTATAGCGGAAAAAGCATCGGAGGACTTATGCTTGGAACTTTAGCCATTCTCTCTGGCGCTAAAGTAGCCACAGCTATTCTTGTCTTAGGAATTCCCATGGCAGATGGTCTGCTGGCAATAATAAGGAGATTCTCAAAAGGAAAATCTCCTTTTTGGGGAGACTCCCAACATCTTCATCATCTTTTGTTAAAACTTGGAGTACCTAAAACTAAAATCGCTCTGATATATTGGACTTTCTCAATTTTATTGGGTAGCATTGTTCTGAATTTAAACAGTCGCCAAAAATTCTATGCGTTTGCTCTTGTGTTTACCATTCTTGTTGCTATAAGCTTTAGCTTACAGTACCTCTTAAAAAAAAGGGGGGTTTAAATCTCCTCTTCAGTGTTTTCCTGAGAATCTGAATCACTATCTTCTTGAGTGATTGGAGTTGGAGTTGGGGAATCCTCTCCGACTTTTTCGGCATAGGTTGAAGATATCCAGCCTTCTCCATCTTCAAATTCAATCTTATACCATCCGCTCTTTTCATCAAGTAAAACAAACTCATCTCCAGGATCTACTTTCCCAATTTCCTTACTCGAAGTTGAGGCATCTTCTCTAATCCTTAACCAACCCGTCGGAGTGTCCAAAATCTCAACCATCGGCTTATCTTCTTCTTGTTCTTCTTCCTGATCCTCATGATCATCTGACAACTCAACATCTCTCGACAAACTTATCTCAGCTACCAACTTATAACCAGCAATAGCGTTGGTAATTATTTCTTTAGATTTATAAGAAGGCAAAGAGGCAGATATTTTATGTTCTCCAGGGCTTAAGTCGTTTAAAGTCAAAGGGGTCTCTCCTTTCATCTCACCATCAATTACAATGGATGCTCCTTGCGGGATAGAGTTTATTATTAAACCAGCAATATTATCTTTTCCACTGTCTTCAAAATAAAGTATATGACCCTCAGTTTTTGAAGCATCATCTGACAAGGTCCTGCTGATAATTACGCTTGTCTGAGGAGGAATGCTCATCTGTCTTTCCCACTGTGTGTTAACACCATCAGCAACTAATCTAATTTCTGTCACTCCCGGCTTGAAATTTCTATCTTGATATGGAGTTTTACCAACTTCCTGTCCATTAATATATACAGATGCCTGAGGATAGGATTTAATATCTATCTCGGCCTTAACCGGTTTAAGGTAATGCCAAAGAATAAAAAATACTAAAGAAACAAACGATATAGCAAAAACGATGGCTGCAATTTTCTTACCCATTAATTGAAAACAAGGTGACCATGTCTCATTAATATTAAAATTATTAGTTACCTCACATTGAGTTTAACAAAACGGGTTATTATTTACAACAGAAAAATTTCTTAACTAAAGACAAGAAGTGGTGCACCAATCCTCAGACCCGAACCTGTGGCCTCAGTCTTGCTCAAAGACAAGCAAATTTCTGTTAACTTTGCTTCATTAAAAACAAGACTGAGAGAGATTAGTGGGTGCACCAGGGCTCGAACCTGGGACCTCAGTCTTAAACAAAGGCAAGACTGAGAGAGATTAGTGGGTGCACCAGGGCTCGAACCTGGGACCTCAGTCTTA
>DIVO01000013.1 GCA_002428285.1 Patescibacteria group bacterium UBA6130
AAAGGCGATTAGACCCAAGATCAATAAGCCCACTAGGAAAATAATAATTATAGATAGATAGTAAAGAAGTTGGTTAACAATATTGGCTTGGATAGTGTTCATTTGTGAGTTGGTTGTGGTTCCTTCCTCAGATTAAAGATTTTTAGCATACGATTACAAAAAGTTGCAAGCCAGGCGACAGCATTTTGAGCGTTTTGTTGTAAGCCTTGAGCAATTTGCGCCTCTGTTAGGGGTAGTTTAATGATAATTTCTTTGTTCTCTATTGGCTGCAAGATAGGTTGTCCTATATCATCTAGGACTATGTGAGAATTATTTGTTTGTCTATTTTTTTCAACCAACTCAATATATCCCTCAAGTTCTTTGCTCACATCAGGCTTAATTGAATTGCTCTCTGATGTAGGCTTCAGTATTTCCGGGTTCATTTTCTATAAAGTATAACATTATCCCTGAGGGAATAATGTTGATTTCAAACCAACATTAATTCAAATGTTTTCAGCCCGCTAGTGTTAATCCCCAAACTTTACTCGAATTATTTTTCTTAAATAGTTTAGCAATTTGTTCTAGGGTTGAACCGGTGGTGTAAACATCATCAACGATAAGCACGTTTTTTATTGCTTCTTTACAGGTAATTTGATAGGCATCTTTTATGTTTTTCTTCCTCTCCTTTTTTGATAATCCGGCTTGTTGTCTTGTCCATTTAACTTTAGTTAAAGAATTATCATTCAAATTTAGACCTGTCTTTTGTCCTATGATTTTGCTGATTTCCTTTAAACTGTCAAAACCTCTCCAATTATTTTTAGTTTTAAATGAGGGAACAGCCATAAGACAGAATTTATCTCTTTTCCAATAGTTTAGGAGGTCGTTATTTTCCAGTCCTTCCAAAAAAAGATTAATAATAGGAGTCTCAAGTTCTTTTATAAATTTATATTTGTATTCTGATAATAAAGCTTTAGTAATAGAAGAATATTGATAAAGAACGTGAATTCCATCGAGAGCAAATGGTAAACAAGATGAGTGAGTAAAGCCATTATAAGAAGGTTTATGGCATTTTGGGCATTTTTGATAACTCTTTGTTTTGTCGATAATGAATTGGTAACAGTTGGGACAAATGTTATAGCCTGATTTTTTACAGTAACAGCATTTTTTTGGAAAAAGGAGCTCTATCATCTAATAATTTCTTGGAACATTTTGTCTTTATTATGATATAGAAATATTTTATCCTTTTTCAACTTAGAGAAGATCTACACAGATTTAAAATAAGCTGTTAGAATTATAATAGATGAAGTTTAAAACCGTTTTGTTATTTCTTATATTTTTATTCTTTGCACCCATGTCTATATATGGGGCTGAGTGCCATAAAGACTGTGGAAGCGTGGATGAATGTAAAAACTTTATGAATGAATGTTCGGAAATCCTTGGTCTTTATAGTGACGCCAACTTAAAAAACAGAGAAACCCTAGATAATTATAGAATTCAGGTGTCAAGATTTGAAACCATGATAAATTCAGCTGCCATCCAGATTAATAAGCTTGAAAAGGACATTGCCAGTCAGGAAGAAGAACTTGGTCAGCAGCAGAATCTTTTGGGTTCAAGGGTCAGAAGATATTATATTCATACTCGGGGCTATTCAACATTGGGTGCCTTTTTAACTAGTGATGAGACTTCAGAATTTATGCGAAGTGTTTATTATCAACAGCAGATTGCGGATAACGACAAGAGGGATATAGAAGAATTGGGAATCTTTTTATCAGATCTGATTGAAGATCGAAAAGATTTTGAACAGCAACAGGAATGGTTGGCAATTAAAAAGAAAGAAGCTGAAGCGCAGGTGTCTTTTTTGGCCAAGGAGGTAGAAAAAGCTGAAGATTACATTAGTGTATTGTCAAATACGATTGCCACTTTAAGCGCTAAGCAAAAAGCTTTATTGACTGCCAGATCGGGAACTTTTACCAGCAGTGTTGGTGATGTTCCTATTTCTAATATTCCTTGTTCTGGTCCTCCGGGAAGTCCTTCTTATTGTAGTCCTGGGGGCGGTTGGTTTGGCGCTTTTTCTTTTGGAGCCTGGACTCATCGAAAGGGTATGAGTCAGTATGGAGCTAAAGGAAGGGCAGAATCTGGCCAAAGCTCTAATGATATTTTGCAGGCTTATTATGGAAAAACACCGGTTAACAAAGATACCTCTGGGACAATTTCAGTAACAGGAATAGGTGGGATTGATTTTGAAGGACAATATCTAATGGGAATTGCTGAAATGCCATCAAGCTGGCATCCGGAAGCTCTGAAAGCTCAAGCTATAGCTGCCAGAACTTATGCTTACAGATATAAATCTCAGGGAACCAGTATTTGTACGACTCAAGCTTGTCAAGTGTATTCTTCTTCTAAAGCAGCTAGTCCGCCAGCTGCCTGGAAGCAGGCAGTTGAGGCTACAAGGGGACAAGTTTTGGAGGATGTAATTACATATTATTCCTCAACCTCTGGAGGATATCTTACAACTTCAGGTTGGGACACAACTGATGGTAATGGAGGTGAGGGTTTTGCCTCTAGAGCCTGGGAAAGCATTGCCGGTTCGCCCTGGTTTTATTCAAGCTGGTATACAGAAAGTTACTCTTCCGGATCGGCTACATGTGGTAGAAGCGGTCCTTGGATGAGTTCAGAAGAAATGGCGGATATTCTGAATGCCTGGGTGGTTTTAAATCATAGCGAAAGCGATGATCGGATTTTGCCTATTACCATTAATAGTTGTCCGATTGATGGAATTACTGGCAATCCTTATTCAATGGCTGAACTAAGAGACAAGGGAGGTTTTACTTCTGTTACTTCTGTTTCAGTTGTTTATAGCAATGACGGCTACACCGGCACGGTAAGTTTTGGAACCAATAAAGGATCAGTTTCTGTTTCTGGAGAAGAATTTAAAAAAGCGTTTAACCTTCGCGCTCCCGGCTATATATCAATAAGAAGTCCTTTGTTTAACCTAGAAAAGAGCTAGTCTTTAGGGTAGAATTAGTCTCATGAATAAAAAAGCGCGCAGGTGTCTTATCATTACCCTTTTAATTGGTTTACCCCTAGTGTCCATTGTAGCTTTTGAACTGGCTTTTGCACAAAAAATATATCCGAGAATTAAAGTAGCAGATACTAGCATTGAACGGTTAACCAGAGAGGAAGCGGCCAAGTTATTAAGTTCTAAGCACAAGCTTAATAATCTTTGTATTAGTGCGGCTGGAGAAGAACTGTGTTATAAACCTGAAGATATTGATCTTGTTTTTCATTATCCCGAATCGGTTCAGCAAGCATATGAATATTCCAGACGAGGAGGCTTGGGTTATCAGTTCAGACAAAAGGTCGAATTACTTAGTCATTCGCCAAATTATCCTTTGATTTTTGAATATAACAACAATAAATTGGTTAGTGAAATTGCGAGTAGTTCTTCGTTGCTTATTTATCCAGAAATTCCTCCGGTAATTGAAGTTGTTAATGGACAGGTAAATATCATTCCCGGAAAAAAAGGTCAAGATGTAGACTGGGATCAATTATTAGTTAAAGTCCAAGATAGTTTAAGTTATGACAGAAAAGAATCCCTAGAACTCCCAATTATTTCTGTGGGCAAAGATTATGATAGTTCTGATCTCGAAAAAACTAAAGTCAAAGCTCAAAATTTTCTTAACAAAATAATTATTCTTTCTGGACAAGAGGAAAATAGGACAATCTTATCCGAAGAACTAATAAAGTTTATAAGATGGGATGGCGGTTGGAACGAAAGCCAAATTGATTCTTATCTGGAAGTTCTGTCTCAGGATTACGAATCTCAACCTCAGGATGCATTGTTTAAATTTGAATCTGGAAAAGTTGTGGCTTTCTCTCTTGAGAAAGACGGTTGGCAACTGGATAAACAAAAGTTAAAAGAAAATTTAATTTTTTGTTTGGATAATCTTTCCCAAACAAGTGATTTACAGTGTCTAATTGAGGTAAAACTGCAGAAATTTGAGCCTGCGATCAAAGTTTCTCAAATCAACGACTTTGGTATTACTCAGCTGATAGGAACAGGAGAATCCTATTTTCATGGTTCAATTGCGGCAAGAGTTCATAATTTGGCTTTAGCATCCGAAAGGATTAATGGTCACCTAATTGCTCCCGGAGAAACTTTTTCTTTTAACCAGGCCGTAGGTGAGATTTCTTCAAAAACCGGATATCAGAGTGCCTATATTATTCAAAACGGCAGAACAATCTTGGGGGATGGAGGAGGAGTTTGTCAGGTTTCTACCACTTTGTTCCGAGCAGCTCTCAATTCGGGATTGCAGATAACAGAGAGACATGCTCATGCATATAGAGTTCATTATTATGAAGAGGGTTTCCCGGTAGGGATGGATGCTACCGTTTATTCTCCTTCAGTTGATTTAAAATTTAAAAACGACTTGTCCTCACATATTCTCATCCAAACAACTATTGATAAAAACAGTTATTATCTGCGTTTTGATTTTTACGGAACATCGGATGGAAGAAATGTAACAATTGATAATTTCAGACTTTGGGATGAAACGCCCCCTCCAGCTGACTTATATATAGACGATCCCACATTGGCGCCAGGAGTAGTCAAACAAATAGATTGGAAAGCTTGGGGGGCAAAGGCCTCTTTCGATTGGAGGGTGTATCAGGGTGAAGAAATAATTTACCAGCAAACTTTTTATTCAAATTTTAAACCTTGGCAGTCGATATACATGAGAGGTCCGAGCAATTAATCTTGTATTTTTATAATCTCTTGAGCTATCATGAAAAAAGGATATTAGAAAATGGACGATAAAACATTAAAAAATGCCGATAAGAAAAATACGAACAGTGCCTTATCGGGTTCTGCTAAACTTGATCTAGCCATTAAATCACAATCTGAAAGTCCAGTCAAAGTATTTCCAACTTCTCCTTCCCAAACTACAAAATACAATATTCATCAAACAGGGACAGACTTAGGAGGCAGAACTAAAACAATCGATCCAGCCGACAAGTCATCCCAAGATGCTTATTTAGGTAAAACCGAAGAGCCAAAGAGTGAAGTTGATAAAAAGCCTCTAGTTCCTAAAATTGGCAGGGTAGTAGACCGGGATCTTAGTGTAAATAACTCGGACAATCAAAGTGATGTTGCTGTTAAGTCCGAAGATAGAAAATTAAGCTGGGAAAATCATCCCTTAGGAGCTTCGTCTTTTGAAGGGAGTAAGGTCATACCTTCGATTCTGAAAAATAAACAGGACAAGGCTGATTTAAAGCTGAATATTTCCGCATCTATGGAAACAAAAAACAATCCTAAGGCGGAAACAGTAGATCAAGCGGAAAAAAGTGAAGAAACCCAAATTGAAAAAGATAACCAGCCCCCAAAGCCAACAATTATTAGTGCGCCTTGGGAAGAGTCTTCTTCAAAGCCTGTGAATAATGATGAGTTTGGACAAAATGAGAACTCAAGGCCTAAAATGGAGCCTTTACCTAAACCAAATTTACCAAATACCGATGAAAATATAGAAAAAAAGCAATTTTCAAGCTTTAGACCAGGTTTTACCAAAGGTCTTTCGGGTCTTTCTAAAGAAAATCTTTCGGTTGATAGTTTTAAAGATCAATTTCCAGCTTTTAATCCTGAGAAAAATCTAGATTTAGAAGAAAAAAGTGAGCAAAAAGACGACCAACTATACGGATCCAAAGAAATAGGTGAAACAAAGAAGTTAGCAGAAGATATCAAGACCAAAGAAACAGAAGTTTTTGAACAGTTCAAAAAATCCAAGCCAACTCCTTCTCAATCTACGGGTTATTCAGGCAATAGTCCCTTTTTTTCGCCGCCACCTCCGCCTTCTGGATCTTCTGGTTCTTCGGATTTCAGTGATCAGCTTCCCGATCCTCCGGCAAAAAAAGGATTAATGTCGAAGGTGATTATTGGATTAGTAATTTTAATTATTCTAGTGGGCATAGGATTGTTGGCAAAAAATTTTTTGTTTAAATCCGGTGGTACAAATAGCAATATAGCAGGCACAAAAACGGTTATTACTTACTGGGGTCTTTGGGAGTCAGATGCTGTTATGAATGGACTCATCGAGCAATATGAAAAAGATAACCCTAATGTTGATATCCAATATATTAATAGTTCCAAGCAAGATTATTACGCAAGGCTCCAAAATAGTTTTAATCGAAGTCCACCGGATATTTTTAGGATTCACAACACTTGGCTTCCTATTATGAAAAGCAAGCTTGCTCCAGTACCCCAAGATACAGCTGAGAAACTTGGTTTGAATACTAACTATTTTAGTGTTGTTTCTAGAACCCTATCTTCCGGCAATCAGTTTTATGCTATTCCTCTAATGATTGACAATTTAGCTCTTTTTTACAATAAAGAGCTATTAGCTGCCACAGGGGAAACGCCTCCAAGAACCTGGTGGGGTATGCAGGATTTAGCAAAAAATATTAAGGTAACGGACGAAAATGGTAATTTAAAGATTGCCTCGGTTCCTTTGGGAACTACCAATAATATCGATCATTGGAGTGATATTTTGGGTTTAATGATGGTTCAGAATGGGGTAAATCTAGAACAGCCGACAACTGATCCTGAGTTAATACAGGACGTTTTGGAATTTTACTCTCTTTTTTATGTCAGGGATAAGGTTTGGGATGCCACTTTCCCTAATTCAACCTTGGCCTTTGCAAGTAATAAAACAATTTTTTACTTTGGTCCCAGCTGGAGAATGTTTAATATCATGGATATTAATCCTAATTTAGATTTTGCCGTTACCTCGGTACCTAAACTTCCAAAAGATTTGAAAAGGAATGATCCTGAGGCAGTGGAAAGAGGCGAAGGAGAGTTAAGTGAGAGAAATTGGGCATCTTATTGGGTTGAGGGGGTATCCGCTCAAAGCAGTAATCAAAAGGAAGCATGGAAGTTTCTGGAATTTTTATCCCAAAATGAAAACCTTCAGCAATTTTATCAGGCAGCCTCTCAAATAAGAGCCTTTGGCGAGATATATCCGGTAAAAGATTTGGCTTCCAGTCTTTCTTCTAATCCAAAGCTTGCTCCTTTTATTGATCAGGCAGATACTTCTTATTCCTGGTATTTATGTTCAGCTACCCACGATAATGGTCCGAATGATGTCATGATTCAATATTTCGAAAATGCTATAAATTCCATCAATAACGGCTCAGATCCAACCCAGGCAGCTCAAACTCTTGTGAGCGGCATTGGTCAAACTATGTCTAGATATGGCATGTAAAAAGACAATTAGCCGATCAGTTATAAATACTCTCACTTATGCAGGCTTTTATAACTCGTCATTAACCTCTAAAGAAATATATCTTCGTTTAATTTCTTCCAAGCCCATCCATCAATCTGAAGTTGAGAAAATAATTGAGGAATTAAAACAGCGGGGTAAATTGAAAACAAAAAATGGAAAATATTCACTGGCTCAGATTAGTGATCGGGAAAATAGTGATTTCAGACAAAAACTGAATAAGGCAAAAAAAGATTTAATGGTTCTAAAAAAAATTCCCTGGCTAAAGTTTATTGGTATTTCCGGGAGTGTTGCCTCACATAGCAGTAAAAAAGAGGATGATATAGACGTTGTTCTTATTGCTTCTCATCACAGACTTTGGTTGACGAGATTGTTGGTAATGTTTTTAATGAGGATATCGGGTAAAAAAATTAGGAGATATGCTTCAAGTTTTTATAAAGATTATTATTGCTTTAATTTATTACTTAGCGAACCTGACCTCAGGCTCCCGTTAGAAAAACGCAATTTATTTAATGCCTATCAGTTGTATTTTATAGATAGCATATTAGATAAAAATAATTTGAAAAAGAAACTATATTTGCAGAATAAATATTGGGTTAAAAAATACCTAGCTAATTTCGCTGATACAATTACAAAAGACAATGCCTCAACTGCTGGTAACTCATTTGATGCAATTATTTTAGGTGTGAATATTGGGAAAATATTTGGCTGTATTGATAACCTTGCATTTAAGGCACAAAGAGAATATATGTCTAAAAAGTTAAAAAAAGAAATTATTACCCGAAATTATGCTTTTTTTCATCCTAAGGATAATAGTCGGATTATTTCAGAGAAATTAAATTGACTTCTTGACAAAAAACGTCTTTGCCAATAGAATATTATCAGATCAGTATCTCAACTGATAATTTTTTATATCTTTAGATCAAAATTTTTTATATCTTGCTCTGAAGATCAAAAATAATTATTTTATATATTTTTCTGGAGATCTAAAAATGCCAAAAACAAAAACCAAAATAATTCCTGCTCCCGGTTACGTATTAATTAAACCTCTCAAAGAAGAAAAAACCACCGCTTCGGGTATAGTGCTTCCCGATAGTCACGAAGAAAAACCTCAGACAGGCGAAGTTGTTGCCGTTGGAACAGAGGTTTTGATGGGTGGTTCTAAAGTTAAAGCTCCTGTTAAAAAAGGAGATAAGGTGATTTTTAAAGAGTGGTCGGGCAATGAATATAAGCCTGATGGAGCAAGTACAGAGTTGATGTTCATAAAGTTTGAAGACATTTTAGGAATTATTAATTAATCAATTAAATATTTGGAGGATTGAATTATGGCAAAACAGATAATTTTTGGCGAGAAAGCCAGACAAAAACTATTAGAAGGAGTCGAGATAATTTCCCAGGCTGTTGTAACTACTTTAGGTCCAAGAGGTCGCAATGTTGCTTTAGACAAAAAATGGGGAGCTCCCAATGTTATTCATGATGGTGTTTCTGTTGCTAAGGAAATTGACCTAGAAGAACCTTTTGAAAACATGGGTGCTCAGTTGGTTAAAGAAGCTGCTTCAAAAACTAACGATGATGCTGGCGATGGTACTACCACAGCTACGCTTTTTGCTTGGTCTATGATCAAGGAGGGATTAAAAAATGTTACTGCCGGATCTAATCCCATGTTAATAAGAAAAGGTATCGAAAAAGCTACCCAAGAAGTGGTTGATGAGCTTAAAAGACTTTCAAAGCCCGTGAAAGAACAGGGAGAAATTGAGCAGGTGGCTACCATTTCTGCGGGAGATAAAGTAATAGGCGAAAAAATTGCCCAGGTTATTGAAAAAGTTGGCAAGGACGGAGTAATTACCGTTGAAGAAGGCAGAGGACTGGAGATAGAGGTTGATTACAAAGAGGGAATGGAATTTGATCAGGGTTATGCTTCCGCTTACTTTGTGACCAATCCGGAAACTATGGAAGCAGAAATTGATAATCCTTATATTCTTTTAACTGATAAAAAGATTTCCAATGTCCAAGAGCTTCTTCCCTTTTTAGAGAAGTTGGTTAAAGTTACCAAAAATTTTGTTATTGTTGCCGATGATGTCGATGGTGAAGCTTTAGCAACCTTAGTGGTTAACAAATTAAAGGGAACCTTTAATGCTTTGGTTGTCAAGGCACCTGGATTTGGCGATAGGCGGAAAGAAATGCTTGAAGATGTAGCTGTATTAACGGGAGGCACAGTAATTTCCGAGGATACTGGTCGAAAGCTGGAATCTATCGAAGTTGAAGACTGTGGCCAGGCAGAGAAAGTTATAGCTGACAAAGACAATACAAGAATAATTGGCGGTTCAGGTGGGAGTGCAGCTATTAAAGCAAGGGTTTCACAGATAAGAACTGCAATTTCCAAAGCAGATTCTGATTATGATAGGGAAAAATTGCAAGAAAGACTTGCCAAGCTTACTGGAGGAGTTGCCGTTATTCAGGTTGGGGCAGCGACTGAGATTGAAATGAAAGAAAAACAGGAAAGAGTTAAAGACGCAGTTGAGGCTACTAAGGCAGCTGCATCCGAAGGCGTTCTTCCAGGCGGAGGTATTTCTTTCTTAAAGGCCAAAAGAGTACTTGAAAAGATTAAGGTCGAAAATAATGAAGAAAAAATTGGTGTAGATATTGTTCGTATTGCTTTGGAGCAACCTGTGAGATGGTTGGCAAAAAATTCTGGTATGGACGATGGTTACGTCTTGCGAACTATTGAAGATAAATTGGCAAAGGGAGGCAAGAATGCTGATTATGGTTTTAATGCCAATACGACCAAATTTGGCTCAATGCTTGATCAGGGTATTCTTGATCCTGTCAAGGTGGGTAGAAGTGCTCTTCAGAATGCGGCTAGTGTTGCCTCAATGGTATTAACTACCGAGGTGCTAGTCACAGATATTCCTGAAGAGGAAAAAGAACCCCAAATGCCTCAGGGAGGTATGGGTGGTATGGGAATGGGTATGTAGGTAAAAACGAAAAACAGTTGGTTATTAAAAAGCCCTCCAAATCGGAGGGCTTTTTTGTGAGGCCCGGGTGGGACTCGAACCCACGGTAGCGGTTTTGCAGACCGATGTGTTGCCTCTTCACCACCGGGCCTTAACACAATTATTCTAACATAATTTGAACTAAAACGGATTTCTTTTTCAGTATAAATATAGACGATACTGTTGAAGAAAAATATTTTGGGTTAAATTAAGAGAAAATATTGTTCAATTATGGTATATTGTCAGTGTGGTTAGATATTTATTTAACTAATATATTTACTCTAGAAATAATACTCCTTAATATTAATCAAGATTTTCCCGTTCATTTTATTAATACTACTCAAGTTATTTATTAATAAGGTAATAATATGGAAAAAATAGGGCCAATATCTTACGAGTTAATTAATCAAGAGGTTAAAAACATAGATCATTATCATTGGGATAGAATTGGTCTATTTGAAAGAGGAATTCAGATTATTGATGGACAGACAATGGAGTGTGAGATGCTTCCTTTCGCTGAAGAAAATGAAAAACATTGGAATAAGGTTTATGCGGTTTCACAGCAGAACAATTGGTATTTAGATGATGATGAATATTTTCTGACCTTATGGGCAAATTCTCAAAGAAAAGATCTTCTCGAAAAATTTTCAGAAGTAGATATGGATTACTTTTACCTACGTGATGTTTTAACCACCATTGATGGTATAGATCGTGATCGTGATCAGATGGGAGAAGAGCTGATAAAATTATGTGACAATTGGGGTTTGCTATCACACGGTTTGGCTGATAAAGAAGAGATCGGAGAGATGCTTAAGGTGTATAAAGGACTAATTAGCGCCCATAGAGTTGAAGTTGATTACTATCGAAAAAGATAGGAAGATTAATTCTTTTTAAAAAGCTAATCGTAATTTGACTTTAAAGCGGGCGGTAAAGCATTATGGGCTTGGATCAGGTATTTTTCCACCTCGGGGAGGGGTGGAAAAATAAATTCAGGTTTAAAATGCTTCAAACACGTTGGCGATATGGTCTTATCGCTTTATTTTTTTAGTCTTGCTACTTTAGCAGTTTCACCAAGCTTTTTATTTCCTCTTTTGCTAAATCTTTGAATAACTCATTTTCTTTTATCTGGGACTTTTTATAAACCGCATCTTTATTACTTCTTGGTTGCAAGTGAAAATGAAGGTGGTTAACTTTAACTTTTCCTTGGGGAATAAAAGGCCGGTAATTCTGTCTTATATCGCAACCGGGGGCAAGTTTTTTTAATATTTTTTCTTCATATTTAACCAACATTTGTAAGAGTTCTAAGATCTCTTTCTTTGTCAGCTGAGAAAGTTTTTCTCTGTGTTTTATGGGCGCAACCAGTAGATGACCCCGCATTAATCTTGGATTGCTTAAGAAAACAAGGGTATGTTTTCCTTTCTCAATTATTCTAGTTTTTTCTTTATCAATGGTACAAAAAGGACAAGTATTGTCCATGGGACTAATTTATTATACAGGGCAAATGAAAGTTGGCATTTCCATTTCCACTTTGGTGGTGGAAATATAATCGATTGAGCAAAAATCTTAAAGCTTAATATTGGTAGGCTAGGAGTCAAGCTAATCACGAACCATCGACCCCCGACTTAATCACAGACAAGTCGGTTGAACAACAATAAATATTAAAAACAAAAGGGTGTTTGGGTGGGCTAGGAGACTGTAACTACACGAACATCTCCCCGACTTAATCAGCGACAAGTCGGTTAAACAGCAAAAGAACCAAAAACAAAAGAGTACTTGAGTGGGCTAGGAGACTGTAACTACAC